>JBIIBU010000017.1:0-16213 GCA_044239235.1 Flavobacteriales bacterium | reverse complement strand
AGCTCTTACTTCTGATTCAGAAGGTAAATGTCACTTCAAAACGAATACTGGTGGTATGAGCCTTGGTTCGCACGGATATTCTGGACAAATCGCATACATGAAAGATGGTAAAGAAGCCTACATTCCTTTTGTAGTTCCTCCTTTCTTCGTAGGTGAACCTGCTCTAGTTATCTCCCCAGTTCAAATGAACGTATTCTATCGCGGTCTTGAAAATCCAGTTGAAATTTCGGTTCCTGGTGTATCTCAAGATCAAGTAGAAGCTACATGTTCTGGTTGCGCTTCATTCTCGAAAGGTCAAAATGGTCAATGGATCGTTAAACCTGGGGCAGAAAAAGATGCAAAAATCAGCGTTTCTGCAACTATCAATGGTGAGAAGAAATCAATCGGTGTAAAAGACTTCCGTGTGAAGCCTATTCCTGATCCAATTCCTTCTTTCAATGGTAAGAAACCAACCGACGGCACCATCACTCAAGGTGAATTATCCGTTGCAAGTGGTATTCGTGCAGACATGTCAAACTTTGACTTCAATGTAACTGTACGTGCTAAGTCATTCGTTATCACAATTGGTACTGCAAGTGGTGGTGTAAAAGAGTATAACAACCCTGGAAACACGCTTACTGACGGTAATAAAGAGGTTCTCAAAAAAGCGAAGAAAGGTGAAAAAATCTTCATTGAGAAAATCATGGTTGATATGCCAGATGGCACTACCAGACAGTTGTCTAACATCAACTTGAAAGTTGTTTAATAGAGAAAGATCATGAAAAAATCGGTTAGAAATCTTCTCGCAGCCCTTCCTATGCTACTCTTGTCAGCAGCAGGCATGGCTCAAACCCAAACAGTTCTCGATGGTGCTTATGTTCCTGAACATAACCCAACAAGAAGAATGGTTCCGTATCCACACTTACGTCAAGCTGACGTGATGTGGGAGAAACGTATTTGGGAAGTGATTGACATTCGTCAAAAGCAGAACCAATCGCTCTACTTGCCACTCGAAGAGATTGCTAACCGCAAATCCCTTTTCGACGTAATTCGTAAAGGAATTTTGGATGATTTCTCTATTACAGCCTACAGCCTTGGTCCAACTCAAGAAGATGACGAATTCCGTTATCCAATGAACCCAACTGAGGTGGATTCAGTTCTCAATCCAATCGTTCTTCGCTACAAAGAAGACTTGGATACTGGTGAAAAAATTCCAGTGGAGAACAAGGAGCCATATACTTCAGATGATATCGTAGCATACAAAATCAAAGAAGTTTGGTTGTTCGACAAGCAACGTTCTGAGCGCTACGTGCGCATTATCGGACTTGCTCCAGTTGTACTTCTAACAAACGCTGACGGTGAAGTGAAAGGAAAAAAAGACCTTTTCTGGTTGTATTTCCCGGAGTGCCGTTGGGTGTTTGCAAACAACGAGGTTTACAATCTACACAATGAATCTCAACGTATGACTTTTGACGATTTGTTCCAGAAGCGCATGTTCTCTGGTTACGTAATAAGAGAAGACAACGTATTCAATCGTGAGATTGCTAGCTACGCAAAAGGTGTCGACGCTCTTCTTGAAAGCGAAAAGATTAAAAACAATCTTTTCCTTATGGAGCATGATCTGTGGCACTACTAAGAGTTAACACAATACTAAAAAACCCTCAAGTCTTTGATTTGAGGGTTTTTTTATGACCTTTCTTATGGGTGTGATGCACTACCTTTGCAAACTTTTTAACGCATTATGGTAACGGTAGGTAATCTCAGTATTTATTTCGGCTCACGTGAGCTTTTCTCCAAGATCTCATTCTTCATTGGACCTAGAGACCGTATTGGTCTGGTTGGGAAAAATGGAGCGGGCAAATCTACCCTTCTCAAAACCTTAGCTGGTATCCAAAATCCAAATGAGGGTTCTATCTCTCTTACAAGAGGTAGCACTGTTGGTTACCTCCCACAGGAAATGCACCATAATGAGGAAGCTACAGTCTATGAAGAAGCATCAAAGGCTTTTGCAGAGGTGCAACGTCTTCGTGATAGATTGGAGGAATTAACTCTAGCAATTACTGATCATCATGATTATACTTCGGATGATTATGGCAATAAACTAGAAGAACTAGAAGAGGTCGCGCATCGACTGGAAGTGCTAGGTAGTGGTAATCTTGAAGAAAAGATAGAAAAGGTCCTTAAAGGGCTAGGATTTCGTTCAGAAGACATGAGTCGTCCGATGAAGGAATTCAGTGGCGGATGGAAAATGCGTGTGGAACTTGGTAAAATCCTTCTTCAGAATCCTGACCTTCTTCTTCTGGATGAGCCGACCAACCACTTGGATATCGAAAGTATCGAGTGGCTAGAGGATTTCCTTGTGGATTATCAAGGTGCCATTGTGCTTATTTCCCACGATAGAACATTCCTAGATAATGTAACTATCAGAACAATCGAGATTTCCAAAGGAAAGACATACGATTACAAATTCTCTTATTCCAAATACATCGTTCAACGTCAAGATGAAATTGAACGCCAAGAAAGAGAAGCAAAAAATCAGCAGAAGTATATAGAAGATACCCAGAAGCTGATCGATAAGTTCAGAGCGAAGAAAGACAAGGCTGCTTTCGCTCAAACCTTGATCAGAAAGCTGGAGAAGTTGGATAAAGTAGAGGTGGATGATTTTGATGGAAATAAGGTTCGCATTCAATTGCAACCTGCCCCTCACGCTGGAAAGATTATTATCGAAGGCCATAAGCTTGGTAAAGCTTACGGCAACCTTCGTCTGTTTGAGAATGTAGATTTGACGATTGCAAGAGGCGAGAAGATTGCACTTGTAGGAAAGAATGGTGTAGGTAAATCAACCATCATCAGAATGATTATGGGTAAAGAGCAACATGAAGGAGAATTTACTCCAGGTTACTCTGTAAACATTGGATACTACGCGCAGAATCAGGCCGACGAGCTCGATGGCAGCAAGACCGTTTTTGAAACTATAGATGACGAAGCGGTAGGGGAGATTCGTAAAAATGTGAGAACAATTTTAGGTTCCTTCCTATTCGGTGGGGATGATATTGATAAGAAAGTGAAAGTGCTAAGTGGAGGAGAAAAAGCGCGTCTGGCGTTTTGTAAACTTCTACTCCAACCGTATAATTTCCTCGTACTGGATGAGCCAACAAACCACTTGGATTTGGCTTCAAAAGAAGTCTTGAAACAAGCGCTTCAGAAATATGATGGAACTATGTTGGTGGTATCCCACGACAGGGATTTCTTGAATGGCTTGACAGATATCGTTTATGAAATCAAACCAGATAGAATGCGCATTTGGGAAGGCGATGTACTCGATTTCTTGAAAGAGAAAAAAGCAGAATCTATTGCGGAATTTGAACGCAATAAAGTAGTAACAAAAGCTGCAAAAACCGAGCAATCAGTCGGTCCAGCTCCTGTTGTAGAAAAAATTGTGGAAGCCGCTCCAGAAGCGACTTTGAGTCGTGATGAGTTGAAAGAGTTGGAGAAGCAAAAGAAGAAACAACAGCAAGCAATTCAGAAAGTAGAAAAGGATATTTCTGATAAGGAAGCAGAGATTGCAAAAATGGATGAAGTGATTGCACAACTCGACTACACCGATCAAGAAAAATCAAATAAAATATTAGCGGATTACGCTATTCTGAAAAAGCAATTAGACGAACTTTTTGCCAAGTGGGAAGAAGTTCAAGTAGGATAAAAAAAAGGAGCCATTTGGCTCCTTTTTTATTATTCACTTTCTTTTCCGTGACATTGCTTGTATTTCTTTCCTGAACCACAAGGACACGCATCGTTTCGTCCTATTTTGATTTCAGCTTTTACTGGATCAATTCTCTGTGGCGCCGTTTGAGGCATTGCTGGACCCGCACCCTGACTTGGTGAACCTTGTCTTGAAGCAATAGCCGCACGCTCATTTAGATTCATCGATTCCGCTTTGCTTATTTGAACTTTTGGTTGCTCTGCTGGTCTCGCAGCTTGTGGCTGACGAATCTCTTGCTGTCCTTTCGGAAGTTGCGCAGTCAATAGGAAGTTTGCAATCTCTGAGTTTGTTTTAGAAACAAAGTTTTTGAAGAGATTATAACTTTCAAGTTTGTAAATAAGCAATGGATCTTTTTGTTCGTGTGAAGCAAATTGAACATTGCTTCTCAAGTCATCCATACCACGCAAATGCTCCTTCCAGTTTTGGTCGATGATAGCAAGTGTAATTCCTTTTTCAAGTGCATCCACAATCTCCAAACCACCGCTAGTAAAGGCTTTCTCAAGGTTCACAGAAATCTGAATTCCTTTTCTACCATCACTAAATGGAACTGCGATATTGCTAAATTCTTGTCCTTTGTTTTCATACACACCTTTGATAACAGGGAATGCTTCTTGCGCAACTGTCTCAACGCGATGTTTGTATTGCGACTCTACGGCAGTATAAACTTTAGTAATGATTTCATCCTCTTTCATGCGAAGGAATTCATCGCTTGAAATAGGAGAAGGAATACCGAAGTAACGTACGAGATCCAAGTTGAAGTTTTGGAAATCCTTCGCTTGATGGTAAGATGCCACAAGCGCTTCAGACATGTCGAAATACATGTTGTCGATATCCAATTTCAAACGCTCACCAAACAACGCGTGACGACGACGTTTGTAAATTACCTCACGTTGAGAATTCATTACGTCATCATACTCAAGAAGACGTTTACGAATACCAAAGTTATTTTCTTCTACTTTTTTCTGTGCTCTTTCGATTGAACTAGTAATCATTCCAGCTTGGATAACCTCGCCTTCTTTGATACCCAAACGGTCCATCATTTTAGCAATTCTATCGCTACCAAAAAGACGCATCAAATCATCTTCAAGAGATACATAGAATTGAGAAGATCCTGGGTCACCTTGACGACCAGCACGACCTCTCAACTGACGGTCGACACGACGTGAATCGTGACGCTCTGTTCCGATGATTGCTAGACCACCAGCCTCTTTCACACCTTCTCCAAGCTTGATGTCGGTACCACGACCAGCCATATTGGTAGCAATCGTAACAGTTCCGGCACGACCAGCGAAAGCAACAATTTCTGCTTCTTTCTCGTGCTGTTTAGCGTTCAATACTTGGTGATCAATATTACGAAGACGAAGCATTTTGCTAAGCAACTCAGAAACTTCTACGGTAGTAGTACCGACAAGCACTGGACGGCCAGCAGCTCGCAATTGAGAGATTTCATCAATTACCGCATTGTATTTTTCACGCTTCGTTTTATAGACTTTATCATCTTGGTCTTTTCTCTGAATTGGACGATTGGTAGGAATTACCATTACATCCAATTTGTAGATATCCCAAAGCTCTCCCGCTTCTGTTTCTGCTGTACCAGTCATACCGGCAAGCTTGTGATACATACGGAAGAAGTTTTGCAATGTAATCGTTGCGTAAGTCTGTGTTGCAGCTTCTACACGAACACTTTCTTTTGCCTCAATCGCCTGGTGTAAACCGTCAGAATAACGACGGCCTTCCATGATACGACCGGTTTGTTCGTCAACAATTTTTACTTTGTTATCAATCACCACGTAGTCAACATCTTTTTCGAAAATAGAGTACGCTTTAAGCAATTGATTGATGGTGTGAATACGTTCGCTTTTGATACTGTATTCACGTTGCAATTCTTCAAGCATTTGAGCTTTTTCTTCAACAGAATTTGCCTTTGCTTCGATATCTGCCATCTCGTTTCCGAGGTCTGGCATCACAAAGAATTTGTCATCTTCCATGTTTTTGGAGATGAGTGCAATTCCTTTTTCAGAAAGTTCAACTTGTTTATGCTTTTCATCCACTACAAAGAAAAGTTCTGCGTCAGCTTTTGGCATTTCGCGTTGGTTGTCTTGTAGGTATTGAGATTCGGTTTTAAGCAATTGTGCTTTGATTCCTTCTTCGCTCAAGAACTTGATAAGCGCTTTGTTTTTAGGAAGACCGCGATATGCTCTGAACAAAGCAAGCGCACCTTCAGCTTGATCCTCTTTAGAGGGAGTGCCAGACTCAGGAGCGAGTTTTTTCTTAGCTAGTGTTAAGAATTCTGTTGCCGCTTGTTTTTGTGCATTAATAAGGAGCTGAACGCGTGGTTTAAGCGCTTCGAATTCTTGTTGGTCACCTTTCGGTGTAGGTCCAGAGATAATTAATGGAGTACGTGCCTCATCGATTAATACAGAGTCTACCTCATCGACAATAGCGAAGTGGTGTTTGTGCTGAACCAACATGCCCGCTTCAGATGCCATGTTATCACGTAGATAATCGAAACCAAATTCGTTGTTGGTTCCGAAAGTGATATCAGCGCGGTAAGCAGTTTTTCTTTGAGGAGAATTTGGTTGGTGACGGTCGATGCAGTCTACAACTAATCCGTGGAACTCATATAAAGGACCCATCCATTCGGAGTCACGTCGAGCGAGATAGTCGTTCACGGTTACAACGTGCACGCCTTTTCCAGCGAGGGCGTTGAGGAATACGGCGAGTGTTGCCACAAGTGTTTTACCTTCACCCGTTCCCATCTCAGCCACTTTCCCTCTGTGCAATGCAATACCACCTATGAGCTGTACATCGTAATGTACCATATCCCATGTAATTCTATTTCCCGCGGCGTTCCAATTGTTTTTCCAAGTGGTGGTGTCGCCTTCTATAGAGACGTAGTCGCGGCCTAGGGCAGCAAGACGGCGGTCGTTGTCGGATGCGCGAAGTTTTAGTTCTGGATTGTCTTTTAGTCGTCGCGCTGTTTCCTTAAGAATAGCGAAAGCTTCTGGAAGAATTTCTTCTAGGACTTTTTCTATTTCCGCATCTATTTTTTTTGTGATTGCGTCGACTTGAGCGAACAACGCTTCCTTTTCTTCTAGCTGAGAGCTAGGAAGGTTTTCGGCTTGGTTTTTTAGAGTTGAAATCTCAAGTTCGAAAGGCTCAATTGCCTGACGAATTTTTGATTTTAAAGCATTCGATTTGTCGCGCAATTCGTCGATGCTGATTGACCTAAGAGATTCGCCAATTTGGTTGATGGCATTTACTGTAGGTTGAATTTCTTTAATGTCCGTTTCTCTTTTATCTCCGAGAAAGCGTTTCAAGATTTTATTAATGGTTCCGATCATAGCGGTAAAATACTTCTGAATAAAATGAGGCGCAAATGTAGTTTATGAGGCGCGGCCGCCCTAAGAGAAAATGATGCCATTGAAAGAAATGTGACATAATGGCTTTAATTAAGGAATCCGCGCGCGTACAAGACTATTTGAAAGATTACAAAATTAATCACTTGAGATTATGCACATTTTTTCAGCATGACCAACAAGATGTGAGAATTGAAGTTAACAGTTTGATAGTTAATAAGCAAGCGCCTAATAAGCGTGCCATGAATTTCGGTCAATTTGTCGAAGTCTATCTATCAAACAGGGTATTCCAGATTCAGAAAATCAGGTGTGATGCGGTGTCCAGCTGTCAGTTGGCTTGTCATGTTAAAAACTAGGGCGCGTTGTTAACTGTTTTAGATTGACTCGAAATTGAAAAATGCAAACATTTGGGGAGGTGAAAGTGAAAAAGTGAACCCCTTGATTTTATTGGGTTTTTTGCAAAAGAGGAATGAGAATTCTATTCACTCCGGCCAAGGATACAGAAAACGGGTGTAATACCCTAAATAGAGGTAATAAAATGGATAATTTGTTTTCAGCAGACACAGATGTTCTGCAAAGAAATACGCAAGGAGTTGTAGAAGAGCCGATTCTAAAGGAGAATCCGGATCGTTTCGTATTGTTTCCAATCGTTCATCATGATGTTTGGCAGTTCTACAAGAAGTCGGAAGCGAACTTCTGGACTGCAGAGGAGATTGATTTGGAGTCAGATCTAGTAGACTGGAATACCAAGTTGAACGATGACGAGCGTTATTTTATCAAGCACGTATTGGCGTTCTTCGCTGCGTCTGATGGAATCGTAAATGAGAACCTAGCAGAGAACTTCATTCGTGAAGTACAATATACTGAGGCTAAGTTTTTCTATGGTTTCCAAGTAATGATGGAAAACATCCACAGCGAGACGTATTCTCTTTTGATTGATACTTATATCAAAGATTCAGCGGATAAGGCGAATCTTTTCAAGGCGGTAGATACAATGGACTGCGTGAAGAAGAAAGCAGATTGGGCTTTGCGTTGGATTAAGAATGGTTCATTCGCTGAGCGTCTTGTGGCTTTTGCTGCTGTAGAGGGAATTTTCTTCAGTGGAAGTTTCTGCAGCATCTTCTGGTTGAAGAAACGTGGTTTGATGCCAGGTTTGAGCTTCAGCAATGAGTTGATTAGCCGCGACGAAGGTTTGCACTGCGACTTTGCATGTTTGCTTTACAATAATCACATTGTAAACAAATTACCAAAAGAGCGCATTCGCGAAATCATCGTGAACGCTGTTGAAATTGAAAAAGAATTTATCATCGATGCGCTTCCAGTGAAATTGATTGGAATGAACTCTGACATGATGGCTCAATACATCGAGTATGTAGCTGACCGTTTGCTTCAAGAGTTGGGCAACGATAAAGTATTTAATAATTCGAATCCATTCGATTTCATGGAAATGATTTCTCTTCAGGGAAAAACGAATTTCTTTGAAAAGCGTGTGGGTGAATATCAGAAGGCTGGTGTTATGGCCGACAAAGACAAGCAGACATTTTCGCTCAACGAAGATTTCTAAGAAGACAAGAACAACCTTATTATTTACGACTAACTATCTCATCGGAGGAAAATATATATGTACGTTATCAAGCGCGACGGACACAAGGAAAGTGTCAAATTCGATAAAATCACAGCTCGCGTAACAAAGCTTTGTTACGGGTTGAATCCAATTGTTGATCCAGTGAAGATTGCCATGAAGGTGATCGAAGGGGTTTATGATGGCGTGACGACCAGCGAATTGGACAACCTTGCAGCAGAGATTGCAGCGTCAAACGCGACGACTCACCCAGATTACGCTTTGCTTGCATCGCGTATCGCAGTGAGCAACCTTCACAAAAACACGAAGAAGTCATTCAGTCAGACAATCACTGATTTGTATACTTACCTTGATCCTAAAACAGGTCAAAGTGCAGGTCTCATCGCAGACGATGTATACAAAGTTATTCAAGAGAATGCGCCTCTTTTGGATAGTACAATCATTTACGATCGTGATTTCAATTTTGACTACTTCGGTTTCAAAACGTTGGAGCGTTCGTACCTATTGAAATTGCATGGCAAAGTAGCTGAACGTCCTCAGCACTTGTTCATGCGTGTTGCTGTGGGAATTCACAAGAGCAACCTTGATGAAGCAATCAAGACCTACAACATGATGAGCGAAGGCTGGTTTACACATGCTACGCCAACCTTGTTTAATGCAGGCACTCCAAAGCCTCAAATGAGCTCTTGCTTCTTGATTGAAATGCAATCGGACAGCATCGATGGAATTTACAATACACTTAAGCAAACAGCTTTGATTTCTCAAAGTGCTGGCGGTATCGGTCTTAGCATTCACAATGTGCGTGCTAAAGGTTCTTATATCAAAGGCACAAACGGAACCAGCAACGGTATCGTTCCAATGTTGAAAGTGTTTAATGATACAGCACGTTACGTAGACCAAGGTGGTGGAAAGCGCAAAGGATCTTTCGCTATCTACCTAGAGCCATGGCATGCAGACGTGATGGACTTCCTTGATTTGAAAAAGAACCACGGTAAAGAAGAAGCGCGAGCACGTGATTTGTTCTACGCTCTCTGGATCCCAGATCTTTTCATGAAACGAGTGAAGGAAGATTCTACTTGGACTCTTATGTGTCCAAACGAATGTCCAGGTCTAGCAGATACTCACGGTGCAGAGTTCGAAGCTCTTTACACAAAGTACGAGCAAGAAGGACGCGGACGTGCAACAATCAAGGCTCAAGATATTTGGTTCAAAATTCTTGAATCACAAATTGAGACTGGTACACCGTACATGCTTTACAAAGACGCAGCAAACGGAAAGAGCAATCAAAAGAACTTAGGTACTATTAAGAGCTCAAACCTTTGCACAGAAATCATGGAGTACACTGCGCCAGATGAAATCGCAGTATGTAACCTTGGTTCTATCGCCTTGCCGAAGTTTGTAAAAGATGGCGAGTTTGATCACAACCGTCTATTCGACGTTGCTTATCAGCTTGCAATCAACTTGAACGTAATCATCGACAACAACTACTATCCAGTGCCAGAGACGCGCAAATCAAACATGCGTCACCGTCCTATCGGTATTGGAGTGCAAGGTTTGGCTGATGCGTTCATCATGATGCGTTTCCCATTTGATAGTGCGGAAGCAAAGACATTGAACAAAGAAATTTTCGAAACAATTTATTACGCTGCTGCGACTGCGTCGAAAGATTTGGCAATCAAAGACGGCGCTTATGAAACCTTCCCAGGTTCACCGGCATCACACGGAATTCTACAATTCGACATGTGGGGTGTAACACCATCAAACCGTTGGGAGTGGGATGTTTTGAAAGAAGAAATTAAAATCCACGGTATGCGCAATTCATTGCTTTTGGCTCCAATG
Organism: Flavobacteriales bacterium; assembly: GCA_044239235.1. GTDB lineage: Bacteria > Bacteroidota > Bacteroidia > Flavobacteriales_D > Sanyastnellaceae > JAIXWP01. The sequence goes on along the minus strand of JBIIBU010000017.1, from coordinate 5,691 downwards.
CCAACAGCATCGACAGCGCAGATTCTTGGAAATAACGAGTGTTTTGAACCCTATACCAGCAACATCTACACTAGACGTGTACTGGCGGGTGAGTACATCATCGTCAACAAGCATTTGCTAAAAGACCTTGTAAGTCTCGGTCTTTGGAATGAAGATTTGAAGAATAAGCTGATTGGAGCGAATGGTTCAGTTCAGAACATCGCAGAGATTCCAGATAATTTGAAAGCGCTTTACAAAACTGCATGGGAACTTTCTCAAAAGACTATCATCGATATGTCTGCAGATCGTGGGGCTTACATTTGTCAAAGCCAATCTCTCAACGTGTTCATGGAGAATCCAAACTTTGGTAAACTCACCTCAATGCATTTCTATGCATGGGAGAGTGGATTGAAGACTGGTATGTACTACTTGCGCACCAAGGCAGCAACGGATGCTATTAAATTCACTGTATCTAAAAACTACGCGGAGACAACCGCTCCGGAGGCAGTTGAGGTTGCAGTTACAGAAGCTCAAGAAGCATCTATTCCACAATTCGAAATCCAAACAGTTCCAAGTTTGATGTCAGATCAAGCAGGAATGAGCGCCGAGGAGATCGCACGCCAACAAGCAGCGATTTCTTGCTCACTCGACAATCCTGAAGGATGCGAAATGTGTAGCGGTTAATTTGATTTTTCTAAATAGTCTGAATCCCTCCTTCTAACCAAGGGGGGATTTTTTTTGTGACCAACGACGACGACTGGTGACCGGCGACTGATGACAGACCTACTCCGCATTATCATGCAACATATTACGCCCCTCCGGGGCTACCTTATTGCGCCCCTCCGGGGCTAATGAAACATATAATCGTCTGCACCACGAACTACCAAACTACCGCACTACCACACTATCAAGCTACCACACTATCAAACTGCCGCACTACCAAACTATCAAACTATCACACTAACTCATCGGCAGTAACTGCTTACCCTTGATTGTGGTTTTCTGGAGCAGTGGTTTTACCTCTCTCAAGATTTCTTCTTCTAATAGTTCTCGAATCTTATGTTTTACAAAATGAGAATGAGTGACGATTCCTACACTGCGAAAAGGAATTGGCGCGCGGAACTCACTTACCTTTTTTTGTTCCGGTGCTGATAATTCTTTCGCGGCTAGAAATGGCAACAACGTAGTTGCTTTGTTTGCTTTTACAAATCGAAGCAGACTATCAATGGAACCAGCCTTGTATCGGAAGTTCAGCTTGTTGTTTAATTCCTTTTTATGAAAATCACAAAGCTCTAGTACCTGATTTCGCATGCAGTGTCCCTCCTCTAGTAAGCATAGATTACTTACATCCACTTGTTTTGTAGTGAGTTCTTTATTGTTTTTTGAACTCGCATCATAAAACACGAACGACTCATCATACAGAGGGAATTCAATTATTTCTGGGTCGTTCACCGGCAAAGAAATGATACCAATATCTAAGTCACGCGTTTTTATCATTCGCATTATTTCACTAGTGGTCTGTTCTCTTACTTCAATGTGTAAGTTGGGAAATTTGCTAGCGAAACGATGCAGAAAGAGAGGTAATAAAAAAGGAGCAATCGTAGGAATAACAGCAATCGTAAGTGTGCCCTTGACTTCGCCTTTCAATTGATTGGTTACTTCATGTAAACTCTCAATCTCTTTGTTTATTTTTTTTAGCTGTTCGATAACGATTGCACCTTCTGCAGTTACTTCCACAGGTTTTTTCTTTCTGTCAAATACTTGTATGCCAATTTCATCCTCAAACTTGGAAATCATTGTACTCAATGTAGATTGAGAAATGAAACACTTGTCTGCAGCATTCTCAAAATGTCTGTTTTCGGCCAGTGCAAGGATGTATTGGAACTGATGTATGTTCATCTATTTTATCAATATTGAGATCTAAAATATAGTTTTTGTAGAACAAATTAACGAAATACCTTAGCTATGATTATTAGATAAACCAAATTAAAATTCAATGAGAAAGATTATTTTCCTTTTCACCTTTTTTCTGGTAGCGGGAGGCGTTCGTGCCCAGCATCCATCAGGAGGTTCATGTCCGTTTCATGCTGGTTCAGCTGAAGCTTCAGTCGCGCCTTCTGCAGCTGCAGCAGCTGCATCGATGAATAGCAGTTCTCCGGGAAATCCCAACACTCAGCCGAATACCAATCGAGAGTGGTGGCCCAATCAGTTGGATCTTTCTATTTTGAGATCGAACTCGAATTTATCGAATCCAATGGGTCAAGACTTCGATTATGTGATGGCATTCAATAGTCTTGATTTGGCAGCACTTAAAAAAGATATTGCAACAGTGCTTACACAATCCCAAGATTGGTGGCCTGCAGATTTTGGAAATTATGGTCCATTATTCATTCGTATGGCGTGGCATAGCGCTGGAACATATAGAACAGGTGATGGTCGTGGTGGCTCTCGCGATGGACAGCAACGTTTTGCGCCATTGAATAGCTGGCCTGATAATGCTAATCTTGACAAAGCGCGCAGATTGCTTTGGCCTGTAAAACAGAAATACGGCAGCAAAATCTCGTGGGCCGATTTGATGGTCTTGGCAGGAAACGTGTCGCTTGAATCTATGGGCTTTAAAACGATTGGATTTAGCGGAGGTCGTGAAGATGTTTGGGAGCCTGAAGGAAACGTTTATTGGGGCTCAGAATCGAAATGGCTGGATGATAAGAGATATACTGGCGATCGCCAATTGGAAAATCCACTTGCTGCAGTTCAAATGGGATTGATTTACGTTAATCCAGAAGGTCCTAATGGTAATCCTGATCCTGTGGCTGCGGCAAAAGATATTCGCGAAACATTTGGCCGCATGGGAATGAATGATGAAGAGACGGTGGCTTTGATTGCCGGTGGTCACTCATTTGGAAAAACACACGGTGCTGGTCCTGCTTCCAACGTTGGTCCAGAACCAGAATCAGCTCCTATCGAAGAACAAGGAATGGGCTGGTCTAGCAAATATAAATCAGGCAAAGGTGCTGATGCAATCACATCTGGTTTGGAAGTAATTTGGACGGCCACTCCGGCAGAATGGAGTCATTTTTACTTCAAGAGTTTATTTGAAAACGAGTGGGAATTGACTACAAGTCCTGCGGGTGCTCATCAGTGGGTAGCCAAGAATCCTAAGGTGATGGTACCTGATGCATTTGATCCAAAGAAAATGCACAAGCCAACTATGTTGACTACGGATTTGTCAATGCGTTTTGACCCAGCCTATGAAAAGATTTCAAAAAGATTCTATGAGCATCCTGAGGAATTGGACATGGCTTTCGCACGTGCATGGTATAAATTGACGCACCGTGATATGGGACCGAGAATTTTGCACTTAGGTTCAGAAGTTCCGAAAGAAGATTTCATTTGGCAAGATCCAATTCCTGCAGTGAATCACAAGTTGGTTGATCAAGCGGATATCAAAGAACTAAAAGCTAGTATTAGTAATTCTGGTTTGACTGTGAGTGAACTTGTGGCAACAGCTTGGGCATCTGCTTCAACGTTTAGAGGAACAGATTTCAAAGGTGGTGCTAACGGTGGTAGAATTCAATTGGCGCCACAAAACAATTGGGCAGCAAATAATCCAACGCAATTGAAAAAAGTACTAGGCGTACTTGGAGATATTCAAAAGAAATTCAATGCGAAGTTTACGGATAAGAAAATATCAATGGCCGATATGATTGTTCTTGGTGGTGTTGTGGGTGTTGAGTTGGCTGCAAAGAATGCTGGATTTGCTACTGAAGTGGCATTCACGCCTGGTCGCATGGATGCTTTGCAAGAACAAACAGATGTAAACTCAATGGCGGTACTTGAGCCGATGGCTGATGGTTTCCGTAATTATTTAAAAACACAATACACTTTTTCAACTGAAGAATTGCTTATTGATAAAGCGCAAATGATGACGCTTACTGCTCCTGAGATGACTGTTCTTGTTGGCGGTATGCGTGTGATGGGAGCAAACTTCGATGGTTCGAAGCATGGAGTATTTACGAATAAGGTTGGAACATTGTCAAATGATTTCTTCGTGAATTTATTAGACATGAATGTGAAGTGGGAAGCGACAGACGATACAAAAGAAATTTTCGAAGGTCGTGATCGTAAGACTGGAAATGTTGTTTGGACTGCAACACGAGTTGATTTGATTTTTGGATCTAACTCAGAATTACGCGCTTTGGCTGAAGTGTATGCAAGTTCAGATGCGAAAGAAAAATTTGTAAAAGATTTTATAACCGCTTGGGTAAAGGTGATGAATTTAGATCGTTATGATTTGAAGAAGTAAAAGCGGTTAGTTTTAGTTTAGGTTTAGTAGTAGAAAAGACCACTCCATGGAGTGGTCTTTTTTTATTCTGTTTGTATGCACAACCAACGACTGATTACCGGTGACCGACGACTAGTGACTAACGACTGGTGACCAACTACCTATTACTTACTACCTAAAGCTTACAGCTTATAGCCTACAGCTTGCAGCTTACAGCCTACGGCCAGTTAAGAGTCTCCCCTCAATGATCTGAATCTCTTTCTTGCTTCTACTACGTATAGACTTCCCGGATATTCAACGATTAATTTTTCATATAAGCTCATAGCTTTGGTGCTATCCATAAAAATGTTTTCATTCAATTCTGCTTGTTTGAATAATGCATCATCTGCTGTAATGTCTTTCGGATGGAATTCAATTACACGCTGATACAATTCATTTGCCTCTGTGTATTTGCCTTGTTTTGAAAACAGATTTGCTTTTAGCATAAGAACTTCGTCTGTCAGCGAATGACTTGGATAACCGAGTAGAATTGAATCTAGAGTTGTAAATGCTTCAACGCTTTTATTCTGAAAAGCAAGAAGATCCGCGCGTGCAAACATTTGCATGGGTGCTACGATGGTATCCATATTGAAATTGTCTGTAATCAAAAGCGATAAATCAATGGCATCATTGCTTATCAATTTTGTGGTTGATGCTTTTAATGCATCGAGTTGTCCTTGCGACCATTCGAAATCGCCTGTGTAATAAGAGATGCGTGCGTTTCTGAATTTCGCCTCTGCACCAAGTGGGTCTTCTTTAAAATCTAATTCTACTTGAGAGAATAGGAGAGAAGCTTCCCATATTTCATTTTTAAATACAAGAACATTTCCTAATTCTAATTTCGATGTCGCTTGAATTCGGCCGTACATCCCAGGCATATCAATCGCTTCGCGCAGCAATACAATTGCATCATCTGTGCGATTCAAATAGAATGCATAAATGTGTGCAAGGTCTGTCATCATCAATGCGGTCTCAGCATTTTTGCCCACTTGATTTAACGTAGTCTCAAACTCAGCAGCCAATGCAGTGTATGCAGGAACATCAATCCCCGGTTTCTCTTCCAGTTCGGTGCGCATCACTTGCAATTTCTCTGTGCGAGCAATGACATAATATTCATTCGTTGGACCTTTATCAATAATGTATTGATAAGCTTTTTTAGAAGTGGTGTAATCTTTATTTGAAGCAGCGAGCTCTGCAATATTGATAATGCGATATCCAGGTTCATTCAAACGCTTGTCAAGTGAAGTCGCCTGAACGAGTGCCATTCCAAATTCTTTTTTCTGAAGAAATAACCACGTGAGAAGTTCTGTGTATTGCACAACTTCTGGCTTAGCTTGAGAACGTTTTAATAGATTATTTTTAAGCAAGTCCATATTGGCTTCATTCTC
>JBIIBU010000014.1:0-17052 GCA_044239235.1 Flavobacteriales bacterium | reverse complement strand
TCTCTTGAATCTGTAGGATGCGATCAAATGCATTCTGAACAGTGAGCATATAGTTGGGTGATTGCTCTAGCAAATCAAGATAGGATTCAATCATCGGGTCGAATTGTCCCAAACTGCCTTGCATATTGGCTATTTCCATCGAATAGCCATAGCCTTCTTTATCGTTTTTCTTCCCTTTTTCATAGACTTGCAATGCGTAATCAATTTCATTGATGCGCTGAAATTCTGACGCAAGTCGGAGGATATTATTTCTGGTTGGAACAACATTATTCAATGCTTTATCGAACTGCTCTTTGGCATCTTCTTTCTTGTTGAATTTATTATAAAGATCTCCGAGTTGAACATAGGCTACACCATCATCATTTTCTGATTTGATTTTTTTCTTCACCATCTTTTCTGCTTCATCAAAATCATTGAGAGCGATGAGCGTGTTGAGATAGTTGGTATAGACTTTATTGGTTTTATTGGTCTTGTAGACTTTTTCGTAATACAAACGTGCTTGCTCGTATTGACCATTATCATAATAATGATCTGCAAGTTCAAGATCTTGCTGTGCCCATCCGATGAAGGCTACAGCGGTGAGCAACAAAGTGAAAAGATATTTTTTAAATGACATCATTGTACTTTGTTTAGAGAGTCTACCCACAGTTTTATTTGAGGTTGCAATTCGTTATAATCTTTAAGAGATTTTTTCAAGGCGTCAGAAGCCACTCTCCAATTATTGCTCCACTGTTCTACTGCACGTTTTTCATTTTTGATTGCTTCGCTAACGTAGATGTCTGTGATTTCATTGCCCAAAGCATCTTGTGTTGCATTTGATTTTAGAGCAGACATAAGATTCTCTATTTGCACGCGGGATTGATTGAAATCCTCACCCAGATTAGTGAAGACTACTCTAGGATCAGCAACGCTTTTGGAGGTCAAATTATAATTCGATAGCACACGCGCCATTGATTCGTTCATGTTGCCTTTATAAAGTGACTGAATAGCGCTTAGGTTTTTGGCAACGCTGTCTTTATTCGCATTGAACTCTTCGGCTTTAAGGACCATGGTGCTATCGTGCACGCTAATTATGCTCACCCGTAAGGAATCGAGAGTTGCTACCTGCTTTGAAAAATCAGGTTTTGTTTTGCATGCACTGTAAAGCACAATCGCCACGACGAGCATGGCGATTGATATACTATTTCGTAATTCTGACGTCATCTTTGCGAAAATAACGTTTTACTCTCAATGACTGAGAGGAGAATACGGTTAATTTTTCTGAATGAATTCAAATCCGGTGTAAGGCACCAACGCTTTAGGAATTCTGATTCCATCAGGAGTTTGGTGATTTTCCAACATTGAAGCTACGATACGTGGCAAAGCAAGGGCGCTACCGTTAAGGGTATGAACTAACTGAGTTTTACCATCAGCTCCTTTGAAGCGGCATTTCAACCGATTCGCTTGGAATGTTTCAAAGTTGGATGTAGAACTCACTTCTAGCCAGCGCTCTTGTGCAGCAGAGAATACTTCAAAGTCGTATGTCATTGCTGATGTAAAGCCCATATCACCGCCGCAAAGACGAATAATACGGAATGGAAGTTCAAGCTTTTGAAGCAAGTCTTTCACGTGATCTACCATTGTTTCAAGCAATGCATAGCTCTGATCGGGATGAGCGATTTGCACGATTTCTACTTTATCAAATTGGTGCAAACGGTTCAATCCGCGAACGTCTTTTCCGTAGCTACCTGCTTCTCTTCTGAAACATGGCGTGTAGCCAGTCATTTTAATTGGAAGTTCTTCTTCTTTCAAAAGGACATCGCGATAAAGGTTTGTCAAAGGCACCTCTGCTGTTGGAATCAAATAAAGATCATCCACTCCAACATGGTACATCTGGCCTTCTTTGTCAGGAAGCTGACCTGTGCCGTATCCACTTGCTTCATTCACCATAAGTGGTGGAATGATTTCGTTGTATCCCGCTTTTTGAGCTTCATCTAGGAAGAAGTTGATCAACGCACGTTGAAGTCTAGCACCCGCCCCGTTGTATACAGGGAATCCAGCACCGGTGATTTTAACACCAAGTTCAAAATCGATTAGATTGTATTCGCTAGCAAGTTCCCAGTGCGGCTTCTTAGAAGCACTGAGATCAGGAATAGTTCCCCAAGTGTACACTTCTACGTTGTCATCTGGAGTTTTTCCATGAGTAACAGCTTCGAAAGGCACGTTTGGGATCAAGTATAGTAATTGCTTCTGAGCATCCTCAGTAGCAGAAAGTTCTATTTCTAGTGCTTTGCTTGTTTCTTTAATAGCCGAAGTGCGCGCTTTCAATCCATCGGCTTCATCTTTTTTGCCCGCTTTAAACAAGTCACCAATTTCTTTGGCGATTTTGTTTGCCTCGGCATTGAGCGAGTCGAGTTCGTTTTGAGTTTTGCGGCGCTTCTCATCGAGTGCGATGATTTCGTCTATTTGGGTAGCAAAGTCTTTGTTTCGTTTAGCAAGACCTGCAAGTACCTTCTCTTTATTTTCACGGATATAGGGAACTTGAAGCATAGTGTTTGGGGTAAATGCGTTTTAGTTTAAATAAAAAACTCCCGATCCACGTGTGACGTGGTCCGGGAGTTTTTAAGTATCGAATAAGCCGGTACTCTCGATTATGCCTTTGCAGGAACAACCGAAACGAATGACTTGTTATCTTTCTTTTTACGGAATTCTACAGTTCCATCAACCAATGCGAACAAAGTGTGGTCTTTACCCATACCTACGTTAACACCTGCGTTGTGGCGTGTTCCACGCTGACGAACGATAATGTTACCAGAGATACAAGTTTGTCCACCGTAAAGCTTAACGCCTAGGCGTTTGCTTTCCGATTCGCGGCCGTTTTTTACTTTACCTTCACCTTTCTTGTGTGCCATTTTCTTTAGGTATTAGAGATGGTGATTAACCGATCTTCTCGATTTTAATTTCAGTTAAATAAGCACGGAAACCGTTCTTCTTAATATAACCTTTTCTGCGCTTCTTTTTGAAGACAAGTACTTTGTCTCCTTTTAGGTGTTTCACTACGCTAGCGGTCACCTTTTTACCTTCTATAGCTGGGGCGCCAACCGTAACTTTGCCACCGTCTTCGATTAAAAGTACTTTGTCGAAATCGACGTTTGTACCTTCTTCGTTTTGTAAACGGTTCACAAAGATCTGTTGATCTTTCTGTACTTTGTACTGATGCCCCGCTATCTCTACAATTGCGTACATGCTGTTATGAGATTAGTGGGTTAAAAAAACTTTTTAAGGGGTGCGAATGTAGAACTTTCTTTTGAAATACACAAATACTTGTTCATTAACTGGCTTTTTTTCTTGTCACGAGCCATACGCCTGACAATATGATAATGCCACAGATAACGTGTCCGAAGTGAAGTTCCTCTCCAATATATAATCCCCAACTAGTAGATACTAAGGGCATTAGGTAGGTTACGGAGGATGCGATGAGCGCCGAGGTCTGCAGTGTGAGCCAGAAATACATCATATTGGCCATAGCAGTTCCGCCAATGGCTAAAATGCAGACGAAACCCAACGATCTTAGGGCGTTTGGGTTTGTCTGAACTGTTTCGATTACCCCCGAATTGAGCGCATAGATAGAACAAGGAATTCCCGCTGCCAAAAGAGACAAGGCCGTTATTTCAAGTGCTTTGACATGCTTGAGTTTGCTTTGTACCGTATTAACACTAAAGCCATAGCTTATGGTGGCGAGCACGATCAGTATCGAATATTCCCAATGACTGGTGCTGCCAAAACCTTTAAGTGAAACGAGCGCTATCGCACCTGAAAGTCCAATAAGAACTCCCACAACTTGCCTTGGCTCTGCGGGTTTTCTGAAAAGTGCAATTCCAAGGATTAGAGTGAATAAGGGTGTTAGCGAGTTCAATATCCCGGCAACACTGCTGTCGAGATGTACTTGCGAATTGGTAAATAGAAAAGCGGGAATGCCACTTCCTACAAGTCCAACCACTAGAATCCACTTGAGGTCATCCCATTTTAGTCGGCGAATGGCACGAAGGCTAATCGGTAATAAAACAAGCGCAGCTATCGAAAGTCGCATCGACGCCACTTGATTGGGAGAGAAAACCAATTCGCCTGATGTAGTCTTCATTCCGAATTTCATTAGGATGAAAGAACTACCCCAAGTGAGGGCCAGAAGAAGCAGGACTGCGAGGTGTAATGGCTGTGCTTTTGGCAATTTGATTTTTTTGCAAAATTAACGCTTGATAGAACACTATTACTCGAATGGTGTTTACTTTTACATCAATATTCCACACCAATGAAAAAGCTCATTTCTTTTATGTCCATAGTCGCTATCATCACGATGGCTTCTTGTTCGGGATCATCTTCGAGTGAGAATTCGAATGACCCAATGGTGCCCGTTACCCGCAGAGTAATGGAAAGCGAGTCAAATCGAACTGTGGCTAACCTTAGTATTTCGGGTATGACATGCAGCGCTGGTTGTGGTGGAAAGATTCAGCAGGAATTGAGAAAATTGGCAGGTGTTAAAAACACAGAACTTGATTATGCTGATAATCGTCCCGCGAATACTGTTTCTGTAGAGTTTGATCCTACTGTAATTTCAGAAAAGGAAATGATTAATTGTGTTACTGGAATCAGCGATGGTGCTTATGGTGTGCAGAAAGTGGAGATCATTGATTTTCACGGCTTGCAAAATCGCCCAAGTGCTAGCAGCGATGCGGGTGTTTCCGCTCCTGATTTTGGGCGATTGGTTTATGTGCTTAATCTTCTGCAGTCTGTTACCAATTTGGTACACTAAAAGTAATTTCTGATAGTAATCAGTTTTTAATTTATTAGGTCGTGTGCCACGCTGTGGACTATACATTTGTGACCTATGAAAACCTCATCGAAAATTTTATTTTACGCTCGTTTTGCTTTGATAATGATGTTTCTTGTCATTATCGCAGGCAGCGTGGTTCGCATGTCAGGCAGTGGAATGGGTTGTCCAGATTGGCCTAAATGTTTTGGCTACCTTATACCTCCAACAGATGCAGAAACCTTGCATTATTTTGAAGGTCGACAGTTTACTAAAGGACAGATGGTAATACTGAATGATACTCTCTGGACAGCAACTGAGAATTTCACAGCTCCTTCTTTATTCGACCATGCACAATGGAAGAAGTATCCAAATCATGACTATGCGGTTTTTAATGTTACTCATACTTGGATAGAATATGTGAATCGATTGGTGGGGGCGGTTTCGGGCATACCAACTTTGATATTATTTGTTCTTTCATTTATATTCATGATCAAGCAGAGAGATGTGCGCACGTTTATTTTGGCGACTCTTGTTCTGTTCATGCTTGGCTTTGAGGCATGGCTCGGAAAGACGGTTGTGGATGCAGAATTACAACCAGTGAAAATTACGATTCACATGCTTGGTGCCGTGGTTCTAGTGGCTCTATTATTAATGATGATTGCTCGTCATAAGCACGTGGAACGTGACACGCAGACTTATTCGACTTTTTGGAAAGTGATGAGTTTGGTGATAATGGTTTTGGCTTTTGCTCAAATATTTTTGGGAACGCAAGTGCGGGAAGCAGTGGACGTTGTAGCTCACATTTATCCTGATCGTTTCACTTGGATCGAAAATTTGCCAACGATTTTTAAAGTACACCGAAGCTTTTCAATACTTGTAGTGATTTTGCTGATTGTGCTTTTCAAAAGGTCAAAAGGATTGGCGACACTCCCAACTTCACTAAAAGGAATTTTTATCGTTGCGCTTCTGGAAGTAATGGTTGGTGTGACTTTAGCCTATGCGGGAATGCCTATGGCTGCGCAACCTATTCACTTGTTTTTAGGAATATTGTGGTTTGCTTTTGCTTGGTACTTCGTACTTCAAGTTTGGCGAAAAGCTATTTTTTGAAAATGTCGTATTTAAGAGAAAAGACATTGCTGTAAAGCACGTCAGATACATTTCCAATATCCGAAAGCGCATAATCTAAAGTCAATTGTTTGATGCGCAATCCGATTCCCAAATTAGGTTGAACTGTGTAGTACGTTGAACCATCAAAGTCGGTTGATTTTGTAATGTTTCCTGCGCCTAGTCGCAAAAAGATTACGCCACTATATCCTACTTCTAAACCAGCTGTAGGGTCTATGCTGATTGGGTTTGATGAAATAAGCGTATTTCTTTTTCCATCTGTTGTCATATTCAGATTTACTTCAGCCAGGATGGATACTTTTTTAATTCTAAAGTCTCTGCCCACACCTGCTATCACGCGAGGAAGTGCGATTTCTAATCCGTTTTGTGGAAGATCATTTTGAGTGGCTTCAAACACCTCTTTTGTTTTGTCATTGATGTTGAATGACCATGCATTGAAGGTGCTTGTGATATCGCGAGCAGATGCTCCGAAGTGCCAATTGTTTTTATCGTATTGAATACCGGCATCCAATCCGAATCCCCATGATTTAGCGAAGTCTCCTATGTGGCGATAGAGAATCTTTGCGCTAACACCCCATCTGAACCCTTGCATCTTGCCGGTTTCTGGATTGAATAATGATAGTTTATTTACGCTTTGATTCTTGATAAATGGAAGTCCTTTGTGTGAGTAGGAAAGGATGAATGCATAGTCGGCAGCGCTGAATTTGGTAATTCTAGAATAATCTACATTACCGCCTGCATCAATAAGTTCTGTTGTGTTTGGAATATCGTCTACACCGAATCGAATCATTGAAATAGAAGCGGCGCTCACTGAGTCTAGAGACTTACCAATGGCTGCGTAGTCGTATTTGGCGATACCTGCGAAGTACTCGCTGTGCATGGCTGCCACCTGTATGGCATCCTTCATTCCTAGCAAACCAGCGGGGTTCCAATAGCCAGCCGTTACGTCGTTGACAGACGCCACTTGAGATAATGACATTCCCAAAGCACGCGCTCCTACACCGATGGTGAGAAATTCATTCACATATTTTGGGGTAGCATCAGATTCCGCCACAGTAGTGGTGGTTGTTTGTGCATTCAAGAAAAGACTTGGAATGGCAAAAGCGAAAAGGAGAATCAGGCGTTTAATCATCGGGGATAAAAATAGCAAGGCGCGGTCATAAACCAGCAATTGCCTTTTTTATTGCATCAACAATAGCGCTTTCATTGATTTCCTGAAGAATTTCGGCAGAATAACCTAGATCTTGAATATGTTGACCAGTGGTCGGCCCATAGACGATGATCTTTTGGATGCCTTTTAGGGTATTTGAAAGTAAAAATCCATCAACATTCGAAGGGCTTGAGAAAATGGCAATTGTTGGTTGCTCGATTTTTTTATCAATCAAAACTGTTTCATAGCAGACTAGATTTTCAAATTGAGACGCGCTCAAGTGCGACTGAATTGTTTGCTTTGAAATAGTAGAACAGGGGAACAAGACTTTGCTTGAACCTATTTGTTCCGCGAATGCTTGACCTACTTCTGCGGTATTTGTTGATTCGCCAACGAATGAAGGTGTGGCGTATTCAGAAATGGCTTCAGCAGTGCCTTTGCCGACAGCAGCGAGAAGACATTTTCCAGTAGAAAATTTATTTGAAAAAAAAGAATGCACTGCTTCTCTTGAGGAGAAAAATATCCAATCAAAAAGATTTACATCAACTTGAAATGGGATGATTTGCGTTTCTATGAAACGTTGATTGATCAATTGAAATCCGAGGCTTTCTGCCTGAGAATTCAATTCAAAAGAACTTCCGGTGAAGAGTATTTTTTTCAATGCTTGGTTAGTTCGCCTACGATTACATCTGGGAGGGAAGCTGCGTCATCCGCGAGGAATGTCACAATACGATTGGGGGCATCCCATGACTTAGCGTAACTTACATGCACGGTGTATTCGCCTTCATAAAGAGTGGCATAAACGCCTAAGGGCAATTGACAACCGCCTTGAAGTTTATTGAGCACAGTGCGTTCTATGGTGATAAGGTTTTTTACAGCCTCATTATTTATTTTGCCAAGAATCTCAATTACATCAGCATCTGTGGAGCGGCATTGAATTGCTAGAACACCTTGAGCTGGAGCCGGAATAAATTCCTCCGGATCGAGGGGAAGTGCTACTAGTCCGGTGAGGTCAAGTTTCAATCGGTCAAGACCAGCTTTCGCGAGAAGGATTGCGTCGAAATTTCCGTCACGTAGTTTTTGAACTCGTGTTGGCACGTTGCCTCTAATATCTGAAAGTTGAACATCTGCGCGATAGTGAAGCATCTGCGCCTTTCTACGAGAAGATGATGTTCCTACAACAGCATTTTTCTTGAGAGAAAATTTTTGGTTTTGATCGAAAGCGTTCGGGTTGATAAGTAGCATTTCTGCTGGGTCTGCACGTTCGCTCACAGCGGCAATAGTAAGACCGAATGGTTGTTCGGTTTCTAAATCTTTGTGCGAATGAACAGCGATATCGACGGTATTATTTAGAAGAGCTTCTTCAATTTCTTTGGTGAAAAATCCTTTTCCTTCAATTTTATCAAAGCTCAAGTTTTGAATTTGGTCGCCTGTAGTTTTGATGATATGAATAGTTGTTTCTATTCCTTTCGATGCGAGAATAGACTGTACGTGATTAGCCTGCCAAAGGGCGAGATCACTACCACGGGTGCCGATAATAAGAGGATTTCTCATGAGCAATTATGAAATGAGCAAATTAGTTTTTGCTCACTGAATCCAAAAGTACTTCTCTTGCCATCTTCATAGGCACAGAAATGTATTTTTTCTCCATGTAGAGGATAATTTTCTCTAGGAGTTCTTTTGAATTTTCGTCTAGATTTTCAAGGTCTTTTGCAAAAACAGTTCCCATCGCTGTATTCTTGATATCCTTGATAACAGAGGGAATGCTGCGCATCGCCATTTCGATTTTACGCTCGTTGAATGAGCGTTCAAAATCACGGATGCCAGCTTCCACGATTGGTTCGCAATCGGTAAGTGCTTGCTCGCGGAATTCAATATTTGCAGATGCAATTTTTTGAATGGTGTGCATGTCCACATATTCAACGTTTTGTTTCGCAACGATGGCAGCGTCGATATCAGCAGGAAGTGCTAGATCGATAACCAGTTTGCGATTTCCGTTGTTGGTGTTTATTCTAGTATAAATTTCTTCTGTAACAACTGCAAATTCAGATGCGGTGCAGCTTACGAGTGCGTCGAATCCTTCATTGTATTGGTCAAGGTTTTCTAGGAGCATTGATTTTCCACCAAATGAATTGGTGAGTTCTTCAGCGCGAGCTAGACTTCTGTTGGCGATAACGATGTTGGTGTAGCCATTCTCAGACAAGAATTTCACGAAGTTGCGGACGATTTGTCCGGCACCAACAAGAAGTATTCGTGATTCAGTCGGTAAACCAAATTCACGGAATTTTTGCCAAGCAAGAGAAACAACGGAGACTGGTCTTTTGGAAAGATCGGTATGCGTGAAAATTTCTTTAGCGGTTTTTACGCATTGCGAAATTACCATTCTAAGTATATCTCCTGTTAGGTCATTAGCTTGACACTCTTCAAATGATTTTCTAAGTTGAGTGATAATTTCTCTTTCGCCAATCACCAAAGAGTCAAGACTTGAAGCCACGCGCAGCAAATGTTCTACGGATTCAATTCCATTAAAACGCTCTGCTTTTACAGAAATGTTTTTGATAAAATCTGAATCTACATTAGGAAAAAGAATAGAAAGAATCTGAGCGGTTTGACCAGCGCAAACGTAGTGAGGAAGGGAGAAGATAAGTTCAACTCGGTTGCATGTCGAAAGGAACATCACTTCCTTCAAATCGAATTTCGCTTTTAACGTGGAAAGAGCTTCAACTCGAAGTTCGGGTTGAATATGAAATCGACCAATTTCTTCAAGCGAAAAATGCTTGTGGGTGATTGCTATAACTCTCAGTTCGTTCACGCTGGATGTATTTCCTTCTTTAGGCTACAAAGATGGATTCGACAAGAAGGTGTTTCTGTCACGCGATTGTCAGCAATACTTTATCTAGAAGGATTCTAGATTGAATAGGGGTTATTTGCGGTCGTACTGTTTGATAACGAAGCTGTAAGCATGTGCCTCATCCTTAGGGTGCTCTGAAAGGATTGAAGCATTCCATTCCTCCACATTGAATGAAGGGAATACAGCGTGAGCATCTGGGAAAGCCGCGTCTACATGAGTAATGTACATGGTGTCAATCGGCAATGTTTGTAGTGCCAAATCATAAATTTGAGCGCCACCGATGATGAAGATTTCTTCTTCACCCAATTCTTTGCACAATTCGATTGAATCTTGAAGGCTAGTGCAGACATAGCATTCAGGAGCCTCAAGATCTTCATTACGGGTAATGATGATATTGGTGCGGTTTGGAAGTGGGCGATATTTTGGAGGAATGCTGTCGTAGTTTTTACGACCCATGATTACCACTTTGTGTTTTGTTTGGTCCTTAAAGAACTGCATATCTGTAGGCAAATGCCATAGCAAATCGTTGTCTTTACCTATCTCGCCATTGATACCAATGGCAGCTATCATGTACAATTTCATTATGTCAATTATACAGCAACAGCTGCTTTAATGTGTGGATGTGGATCGTAATCAGATAGAGTGAAATCTTCAAATTTGAATGAGAAGATGTCTTTCACTTCTGGGTTGATCGTCAACTTTGGAAGCGGTCTGAAGTCACGTGTCAATTGCAATTTGGCTTGCTCAATGTGATTGCTGTACAAGTGCACGTCACCGCCGGTCCAAACGAATTCGCCTGGCTGTAAGTCACAAACTTGTGCGATCATAAGTGTAAGAAGCGCATAGCTAGCGATGTTGAATGGAACACCAAGGAAGGTGTCACAGCTTCTTTGGTAAAGCTGGCAACTTAATTTTCCGTCTGCTACATAAAATTGGAAAAGGCAGTGGCATGGAGGAAGTGCCATTTGTTCGATAAACGATGGGTTCCAAGCCGAAACGATATGTCTTCTTGAGTCCGGATTTTTTTTCAATCCCTCAATGAGTTTCGCGATTTGGTCTGTCGACGTGCCATCTGGATTGGGCCATGAGCGCCATTGGTAGCCATAAACAGGGCCGAGGTTTCCGTTTTCGTCGGCCCATTCGTTCCAGATTGAAACGCCATTATCGGTAAGGTATCCAATATTGGTAGAACCCTGAAGGAACCACAGAAGCTCATGAATGATGCTTTTGGTATGGAGTTTCTTAGTGGTAAGAAGCGGAAAACCTTCGCTCAAATCGAAGCGCATTTGATAACCAAATACGCTTTGAGTTCCTGTGCCTGTTCTGTCACTTTTAAAGGTGCCTTTATCGAGCAGGTGTTGTAATAAATCGTGATACTGTTTCATGACGCTACGAAACTACGATGTCGTCATGAGATTTTATAAGATTAAATATTCACAGTGTTTATATTTTTTGCTTCATAGCAAAGAAGAAAGTGCCGTCACTAGCGGAAGACACGGTGGTGAACAATTTTGTGCATCAAGCGGAGCTTTAAGACTTTTGAAAAGGTTAAAGAAGATGCCTGGAAGAAAAAATTAGGCTATGACCTTTAGGGTATTCAAAATAGTTTTTGCTGTTTGTTTTGCCTCTTCGAGATTTTCTGAAACTACCGTAACGTGTCCCATTTTTCTGAATGGTTTTGTTTCTGTTTTGCCGTAGAGGTGCACGTAAACACCTGGGATGTGCAATATGTGCTCGAAGCCTTGATAAATCGCCGGTCCAGAGTACCCTTTTTCTCCTAGGATATTTATCATAACAGCAGGGCGGACTGTTGCCGTGTCGCCCAATGGCATTCCACAAATTGCGCGAAGGTGTTGTTCGTATTGCGAAGTGATATTGCCTTCAATTGTTTGATGTCCGCTATTATGTGGACGTGGAGCAACTTCATTCACAAGGATTTCACCTGATTTGGTAACAAACATTTCTACCGCGAGTATTCCTACGATTTGCAATTTTTCTGCGATATCACGTGCAATTTTTTCGGCTTTATTTTCTAATTCTGATGAGATGTTTGCTGGTGAGAAAAGGAATTCTACCAAATTGGCTTCTGAGTTGAATTCCATTTCTACTGAAGGGAAGCTTTTTATTTCGCCATCTTCGTTTCGAGCTACCATCACTGCGATTTCTTTTTCGAAATCAACGAATTTTTCTAGAATAGAGGGAGCGTCAAATGCTTTTTCAAGGTCGTTTTCATTTCTGAATGGAGTAACGCCCTTGCCATCATATCCGCCGGTGCGAAGCTTTTGCATGTATGGTCCAGAAGAAAAGAATTTCTTGGCTTCTTCTAGATTTTCGACAATGTGAAAATCAGAGGTTGGAATGTTGTTATCTGCGTAAAATTGTTTTTGAAGTCCTTTGTCTTTTATTATTTCTAGCACTTCGGGTTGCGGGAATACTTTCACACCCTCAGATTGAAGCTGTTTCAATGCTTCCACATTCACGTGCTCGATTTCAATGGTAAGGACATCTTTATCTCTGCCAAAATTCAGTACCGTATCAAAATCGTTGAAATTTCCTTGCGTGAAATTATGAGAAATCTCTGAGCAAGGAGCATCAGCAGCAGGGTCAATAACATGGACGCGGACGTCATAGTTGATTGCTTCTTGAATAAACATTCTTCCGAGTTGGCCGCCGCCAAGGATTCCAACTTTGAACTCTTTTCCGTAGAAATTTCTCATGCCGCGAAAGTACGATTTTGTGTTTTACAAAGGACTTTGTTGCATATTTGGGTCAATAAAAAAATTATGAAAAAAAGCACATTGGTTTTATTTTCCGCGTTAGCGTTGACTTTTAGTATGAATGCTCAGACATTGGTGGGCGTAGAATCTGTTGAATATGATCCATTATTGGAAAGATTTATCGTTACCAATGGTCAAGACAATAGTATTGCAATTGTTAATGGCGACGGGGATCCAATCGGAGAAGTAGGCGGCGCATCAGAGGCCGATTACGGGATGGAAGTAATGAATGGCGTGATTTACGCAATTGCCGGAACCCACGTGAAGGGCTTCAATCATTCCGATGGTTCATTGCTTATGGATTTCACTGTAAGCGGAGCTTCATTTCTAAACGGAATGGCGAGTGACGGAGTGAATAGAATCTGGGTAACCGATTTTTCTGCAAAGAAAATTCATCAAATTGATGTGACTGATATGTCGGCGCCAGTGCTGACTACAATCGTTACTAATACAACTTCAACCCCTAATGGGATTGTTTATGATGGAACAAATAATCGTCTTGTTTTTGTGAATTGGGGATCTGCTGCCTCTATTAAGCAAGTTGATTTGACAAATAATTCAGTATCTGTAATTACTCCAACTTCTTTGGGCAATTGCGATGGTATTGACAGTGATGATAATGGAAATTTTTATGTGAGTTCATGGACTCCGACACGAATTACTCGTTTCACTTCGAATTTCACAGCGAACGAAATTATTACAGCTCCTGGTTTATCATCTCCTGCCGACATTTGTTACGCAAATGAGATTGATACCTTGGCTATTCCAAATTCCAATGCACAGACAGTTACTTTCGTAGGTTTCACGCCTGGCGTGGGTATTGAAGAAATGGCGAGCAAAGATTTGGATTTGTTCTGCTCACCCAATCCTATCAACGACAACAGCTTTTTACAGTTTAATTTGAAACAATCGGGTTTTTGTACTTTGGAAATCCTAGATCAGACAGGACGTTTAGTATATGAATTGTTGAATGAGAATTTGGCTGCAGGTCAACATAAAGTTTTGTTAACTGGAATAAATCTTTCTTCAGGTTCGTATATCTGTCAATTGAAAACACCAACAGAATTGGTTTCAACAACAATTATCAAGTAAGACAATTGAAAAAAGCATTTCTACTTTTCATAAGCATCTTTTGTTTGTTGAGCACACAGGCTCAGCAAACAGAAGATGATTATGTTGGGGGAGGAAATACCCCGCCAGTGAAGGGTTCGGATACCGATAAGTGGCGAGCTCGAGATAATTTATTTTATGGTGGAGGACTCGGTTTAGGCTATTCTAATGGTTGGATTTTAAATATCAATCCACAAGTTGGAATCCACTACAAGAAGGTGATTGGTGGTGGTGTCGGATTTGATTATCAATATTATGGCACTACTGCAGCGAGTTTTCAATCGATCGGGCCTTCGGTTTTTGCCCGGGCAAAAGTATTTGATGCGATTCTATTTCAAGCCGAGTACGTTCAACTTTATTTAAAAGAATCGTTTCTTGGGGAAAGCTATTCTTACAATGCGCCCATGTTTTTAGTAGGTGGAGGCTATCAATCGGGAGGCGAAAATGGCGGGTTGTTTTTGATGCTATTATGGGATCTCATTCAAGATCCATACAATCCATTACCAATGCCGATTATACGCGCGGGAGTTAGCATAGGATTTTAGAATTTTCTATTTATCCTCGTCATCATCATCCATGGAATCCTTCTCTTTGTCTAATTCTTTTTCTGGAATTCCATCTGCATATCTTTCGAAATAGGATTCGCCGATTAGTCTCATTAATCGTGTGATTGCGGCTTGACGTTTTAGCAAATATTTTGAGGGCTTGCCAGGATTGAATTTTTTTGGATTCGGCAAACATCCTGCAATGAGTGCTGCTTGTTCTTTGCTTAGTCGAGCAGGTGTTGTATTGAAATAGTCTTTTGCTGCAGCACCAACACCGAATTTATTTGGCCCCATTTCGATTACATTCAAATAGACTTCCATAATTCTATCCTTCGACCAGAATAGCTCGATTAAAAAAGTGAAGTAGACTTCGAAGCCTTTTCTAATCCATGTTCGACTTGGCCAAAGAAAAACGTTCTTCGCTACCTGCATGGAAATTGTGCTAGCGCCTCGTTGTTTTTTATGTGTGGCGTTATATTTTTTTGCTTTTTCAATTGCTCCCCAATCGAATCCATTGTGCTTCATGAAATTGTTGTCTTCACTTGAAACGACTGCCAATTTCATATTGATAGAAATGTCTTCTTTATCTACCCAATCGTATCGAAAAGGTGTTTTGTCGTCAGCCGACCAGCGTTCGCTAATTTGCAATAGTGTAGCAGGTGGATCAATCCAACGGTAAAGTATCACCCATGAAATGGTGATGATGAAAAACCACATTGTAGACTTCCAGATGAATCGCCAAATTCGGCGTCCAATACTTTTCTTTCCGTCAGATTTTGGTTCTTTCTTTGAAGCTTCTGCCATACTTATTTAATACCGAGCTTAGCTTTCAATGCTGCAGGAATAGCGTTTTTGTTAACGACAATTCCAACTGTTTTGTAACGCAGGTAAGAAGTAGAAACGTATTGATATCCTTTGTAAGGATTGTTCGATCCCCAAGAGTTTTTGGTGATGTAATACACGTTTCCATTTTGATCTTTGGCCTTTCCTGTGATGTGCATCAAATGATCATCGGTTGTTTCGAAAGTATCAAATGCTGTTTGACGAGTTTTTTGATCAATTACTTTTTCGGTAATGACTTTCTTAAACATATCCTCTTTTGAGACCTTCTCATCAGGAACTATAGCCATTCCATTTGAGAATGAGAATCCTTTTTCGCTTACATCAGCATCCCATGCGATGGTGTATTCGTTGTCAATGGCATTATCAATTACTTGTTGAAGTTCATCGATAGGAAGGTTGTAGTAGCTGCCTTTCGCCCAATTGTCTGGAACTTCCAAAACAAATTGAGAATAGAAAGGATGATGACTAAAAGAGCTCAGGCTAACGTAGTCGTCAGGGTTTATTTTCATTGCATCTCTGAACTGAATAGGAGTGTAGGACTTGCCTTCATAATTAAACGTGTCTGGCACTTTACCTAAATAGGCATCGAGAATTCCATTGACTGCGTAGGTCCAGTCTGTATTGTTTTCGTTGAGTTTTTTGTCAAGAATGGTTTTAACTGTGCCTTCTAGAATAGCGTCGAGAGTTCCGTGGTCGTGACGTTCTTTTTTGTATCCTATTCCAACGTATGCTGCTTCCGGCATTAGTCCGAAGTTTTTCACAACACTGATTACATCGTGACTCAAACCACCAGGGCCGAATTGTTGTTTCCCCTGATAGCGCAAATAGCTTTCAGCCTTCATTGGGTAAGTCATTCGCACATTGTACATTTCCGAAAGGTCCACATGCTTGTTGCCAAGGCGCATTACTTCTGCTTCTAAAAATGAAATGGTGGCAAAACTCCAACATGTTCCAGTTGCACATTGGTCTTCAACTTCTAATCCGTTCATGTTTTTTAGGACAGTGAAGGTATATGGGCTTTGAGCAAAGGTGTTTAGACCAACAAAAAGCGAAAGGATAAATAGTTTGATTTTCATTGTAAAATGGTCAAAAGATGTCTTGAGTGCAATGATAATCAATTTCAGTGGATTGATTGAACATAGGAGTGTTCAAACTGCGAGTTAAAAAATGTAATTGTTGCCAAAAGGTTTAGAAATTTGAGGTTCGGATTATTCAACCTATATCTATGAAAAAAGTAGCAGTGATTTGTGGCGGATACAGCGGTGAGGCGGCGGTATCCATGAAGAGCGCACAAATGGTAATGAACAATATTGATCGCGAGAAATATTCTCCAACAAAGATTGTCATTACCCGTGAGCGCTGGTTTGCTGAAATAGATGGAACTGAAATCGAGGTCGATAAAAATGACTTTTCTGTGCCTAGTGCAAATGGAAAGCTCACTTTTGATGGAGCATTTATCATTGTGCATGGAACACCTGGTGAGGACGGGTTGTTGCAAGGATATCTAGCTATGGTGGGTATCCCGCACACCACGGGAGATGTGCATACTATGTCTTTGACCTTTAATAAAAAATCAACAACTCGCACGCTTGGTCAAATGGGCTATACCGTTGCTAAATCGATGGTGTTGAAAAAGCACGAGCCATATAGCGTTTCATTTGTTGTGAAAAATCTTGGGCTTCCATGTTTTGTAAAACCTAATTGTGGGGGAAGTAGTATTGGAACTTCGCGTGTGAATCAAGCGGAGGAATTACACCTTGCATTAGACAAGGCATTCAGAGAAGATGAAGCTGTTATCATTGAAGAATTTATTTCAGGTACTGAGGTGACTTGTGGCGTAATCAAATACAAAGGAGAGGTAA
>JBIIBU010000314.1:0-2556 GCA_044239235.1 Flavobacteriales bacterium | reverse complement strand
CAGAAATAGTAAGTGAAAGGGAGTTTTTTGATTTTGAAGCAAAATATCAAGGAGCTTCAGAAGAGATTACGCCTGCTCGTATTCCAGATACAACTCGCGATAAAATTCACACTATCTGTGTGGATGTGTACAAGCGACTTGAGTGCAAGGGTATGATTCGAATTGACTTTTTAATTCGCGGTGAGGAAACATTTTTAGTTGAGGTGAATACTGTTCCAGGCTTTACAGAAGCGTCTATTATTCCTCAGCAGGCGGCGGTGATTGGAATTTCAAAAACAGAACTGATCACTACTGTAATCGAAGGCTGTTTCTAATTATTTTTTGAGTCTCTCGGGATTGTTTTTCAGAAAACTAGACCAGCCACTATATGATTTTCCATCAGTAAGTGGATTGGAGCTTTGGTAATAATGGCAAACTGCTGCAGCCAATCCATCGGTAGCATCTAGTTTTTCGGGCATATCTGCTGCAGGAATTTTAAGAATGCTTTGCAACATCGCAGCCACTTGTTCTTTTGATGCTGCACCATTTCCTGTTATGCTTTGTTTTATTTTTCTAGGAGCATATTCCATTACAGGCAATTGTCTGCTCAATGCAGCGGCAATCGCGACTCCTTGGGCCCTTCCAAGCTTCAACATGGATTGCACATTCTTTCCAAAAAATGGCGCTTCGATGGCCAATTCATCCGGATGAAAACCGTCGATTAATTCAATCACTCGTTCGAAAATCTTTTGGAGTTTCAAGTGGTGATCGTCGATTTTATCCAAGCGCACAACACCGAGTGCAACAAGTGTCATTTTTTTTCCAACCACTTGAATAATGCCATAGCCAAGAATGCTTGTGCCTGGGTCAATTCCTAATATGATTCTTTCTTTTGCACTCACGCTAGAAGATTTGTTTCTTTGGCGTAAATGTACACGGTAACAGAGATAATTCTATTCATCGCTTTGATTCTTTCAATCGCGTATGCGGCTTTTTTAGAGCGGTGGACTGGTGCGTGGAGTCAGGTCATAGATCGGATTGGCAAGAGCCCAAGGGAAAATGAAATAGGTGTTTCGGTGATTATTCCTTTCAGAAATGAAGAGAGACTAATAGCTGCGTGTATAAGCGCCTTGATTGCTCAACAGGAATGCGATTCGAATGTTGAGTTTATACTTGTAGACGATGATTCTGATGACTCGAGTTTTCTTTTGGTCCAAAAGTTAATTGAAGGCGATAGCAGATTTAGTTTATTGAAAACAAATGGTTCTGGAAAGAAAGACGCCATAAGATCTGCGATTCATATAGCGAAATTTGAATTCATAGCGACATTGGACGCTGATTGTATTGTCAATGATAAATGGATCAGACAAATCCGAGAGGAGTTGAAATTTAGTGATTGTGATTTTTTAATTCTTCCTGTTTTTGTTCAAAGACCAACCAATTTTTTAGGTGATTTGGCTTATACCGAATGGCTTTCTCTTGTCAGTGTAACGGGCGGTTCAGCCTTAGGTAAAAATGCGCTTATGTGCAATGGAGCGAATTTGGTATTTAGAAAAAAACTATATCAATTATACAATAGACCGAGTGAACATTCGGTTTCTTCTGGTGATGATATGTTTCTCATGATTGAGGCAAAAAAAGTAGGAAAAGTATCTTACGGTCCGAGTAAGGATTTGATTGCGCTTACCCACTTGCCGCCGAGTTTTAAGAAGTTTATTGATCAGAGAGTACGATGGGCTGGTAAATCAAAAAGTATGAGTGATAGGTTCATTATGCTATTTGGAGGCTTGATATTACTGTTACAATTGTCACTTTTAACATTGTTACTATTCGGGATTTTGGACAATATCAATTGGCTATATTTTTTCGGATTACTTGGGATAAAGCTAATTTTTGAGTTTAGGCTCTTAACTGCTATGTCAAGAGTATTCAACATCCCATGGTCATTTACTTCTTTCCTGGTGATGTCGTTGCTGCATCCGTTCTATACGATCTTCGTAGCGTTATTCAGTTTGGTATATAAACCAAGTTGGAAAGGCAGAAAAGTCAAAGTTTGAATCAAAGTCAACAAAGAGCATGGCGTAGGTTTCGTCGCAATAAATTAGCGATGAGTGGCCTCGTGTTTATTTTTTTGGTTGCTCTTGTGAGTGTTTTGGGGACTCTAATTCGTCCTGATGGCTCTAAGAATGCGAATAATCAAATTTTATCAATAGCCGCTCAGAAGCCTGGATTTACAGTGGATGTTCTTGTTTTCGGAAACGAGGAAAAGGAGAGTATTCTTTCTAATTGGTGGAATGGAGGGACCGAGCGAGTAGAAAACGCAATTGCATTAGCGGAAGGTACACGTGTAGATGAAAGACTTAATGATGGATTGTGCTTTTATGAATTCGGGTCTACGGAAATGAAATGTGAGGACACTCAAGATTGGGTCGTAGAGCATCGTATTTATGTCTTAGGCACGGATAAGTACGGACGTGATTTGCTTTCTCGGCTAATGGCAGGCACAGTAATTTCTCTTGCGGTCGGAGCTATTGCAGTGTTGATTTCACTATTGGTTGGGCTTACATTGGGCCTCAT
>JBIIBU010000217.1:0-3785 GCA_044239235.1 Flavobacteriales bacterium | reverse complement strand
GGAAATGGGGAAATGAGGAAGAGGCCGTTCAGAATGAGAAACAGAATCAGAATGAGAATGAATTGAGGGGGGAGAGTGAGGAGGAGCCCGTTCGACAAGCTCAGGGACCGCCCGTTCGACAAGCTCAGGGACCTATCCAGAATGAGAAACAGAATCAGAATGAGAATGAATTGAAGGTAGGGAGTGATGAGGAGATTCAAGAGGAGGAAAAGGGCGCTCGTGTTGAAATGTCGGACTTTGACCGTGAGATACTGATTGAAGCGGTGCAGAGTTCGATTGAGTTGGAAGTGGGAGAAGAAAGTGAGGAAGAGGGAAAGAGGGAAAATGACCCCTCGATAAATCTCGAATCACCTAAAGGTAATCCGAGCCACTCGGGGACCGAGGTCAATGATGAAATTGAGAGGATTGTAGCGAAGGACCCTTCGGAGTTGACCTTTGGGGAGTTAATGATGCTGAAGGCGGCGAGGATGGGGACTATTCAGAATCAGAATGATTTGAGGGGGGAGAGTGTGGATCAGGATCTAGATGGGGAAACGAAAGAATGGGGAAATGAGGAGAGGACCGAAGAGAGAGGGAAGAATTTTGATTATCTCTATAAATTACATAATGGAGGTCTCGCCCCTATTGATGCACCAAATGAGCGAGAAAAGCAGAAAAGCATCATCGACCGCTTTATCAAATTGGAGCCAAAAATCACGCCTGGCAAGGTGTCTGAATACAATACTGCTAGTAATTTAGCCAAAGAAAGCCTAGAGGAGGATTTCTCCTTTGCGACTGAGACAATGGCCAAATTATTCATTGCTCAGGGCAAATTTGACAAGGCAAAGAAGGTTTATCGCAAACTTATGGAGCTGCATCCGGAAAAAAACGTTTACTTTGCAGCCCAATTAAAAAATCTGAATCAGAATAAAAAACAATAATTCATGGACACATTCATCATTGTACTCATCGTTATCGTTGCCCTTCTACTGGGTGTAGTTGTATTAATCCAGAATCCAAAAGGTGGCGGACTAGCTATGGGATTTCAAGGTTCTACTCAAATCGGTGGCGTTCAACGCACAGCTGATTTCTTAGAGAAAGCTACTTGGGTATTGGCAATCGCTCTTTTCGTGCTTTGCCTAGCTTCAGCTTCTTTCTACACTACGCGTGTACCGAGCACTGATGCTCCTGCTCCAACAGATCAGCCAGCTGATACTGCTCCGGCTCAATAAGACAACATTTGTTTTCAAGACATAGAATGTCAGTGTGTGTCACACACTGACATTTTTTTTTGCCATAACTGACAAATTATTCAGTGAATTTGTCCTTACCGACCAATGGCACAAAAAATGACAATCGCGGCTCACCTAAAAAATGTAAAGTTTAACCCAAAAAAATAAGATTATGTCAGTTTCAATTACACCTCTTGCAGACCGAGTATTGGTAGAACCATCAGCAGCGGAAACAACAACTGCGAGCGGAATTATCATTCCCGATACAGCAAAAGAAAAGCCTCAGCGCGGAACCGTTGTTGCTGTTGGAAACGGCAAGAAAGACGAGCCAATGACTGTAAAAGCTGGTGATACTGTTCTTTACGGAAAGTATGCTGGTACTGAAATCACTGTAGAAGGCAAAGAATATCTCATCATGAGAGAGGCGGATATTTTCGCAATCGTTTAATCTCAATCATTCTATTTCAAACTAAAAAAAACACAGATAAAATGGCAAAAGAAATCACATTTGATACTGCAGCCCGTGAAAAGCTAAAAGCTGGGGTGGATGCATTGGCAAATGCTGTAAAAGTGACTCTTGGTCCAAAAGGCCGCAACGTAGTTATTGACAAGAAATTTGGCGCACCACACATCACGAAAGATGGTGTTACCGTTGCAAAAGAGATTGAGTTGAAAGACGCTATCGAAAACATGGGCGCTCAAATGCTCAAAGAAGTAGCTTCTAAAACTGCAGATCTTGCAGGTGATGGAACTACTACGGCAACTGTACTTGCTCAAGCTATCGTAACTTCAGGTTTGAAAAACGTTGCTAGCGGTGCTAATCCAATGGATCTTAAGCGCGGTATCGACAAAGCTGTTCACGCTGTAGTAGCTGAACTTGCGAAACTTTCAAAAGCTGTTGGTAACGACAACGATAAAATCAAACAAGTAGCAACTATCTCGGCAAACAATGACGAGGCAATTGGTACTCTTATCGCCAATGCAATGGCTACTGTGGGCACTGAAGGTGTTATCACTGTAGAAGAAGCAAAAGGTACCGAAACTGAAGTTAAAACAGTTGAAGGTATGCAGTTCGACCGTGGATACTTGAGTCCATATTTCATGACCAATGCAGAGAATCAAGAAGCTGAATTGGAGAATGCTTACATTTTGATCTACGACAAGAAGATCAGTACAATGAAAGAACTTCTTCCAGTGCTTGAAAAAACAGCACAAACTGGTCGCCCACTTTTGATCATTGCTGAAGATGTTGACAGCGAAGCTTTGGCTACGTTGGTAGTAAATAAAATCCGTGGTGCTCTCAAAGTTGCAGCTGTTAAAGCTCCTGGCTTTGGTGATCGTCGCAAAGCTATGCTTCAAGATATCGCTATCCTTACCGGTGGTGTTGTAATCAGCGAAGAAACTGGAACTAAACTAGAAAAAGCTGAACTTACTGATCTTGGTCGTGCAGAGAAAATCACAATCGACAAAGACAATACAACAGTGGTTAATGGTGCTGGTAGCAAAGAAGGAATCCAAGGTCGCATTAGTGAAATCAAATCACAAATCGACAAGACAACTTCTGACTACGATCGCGAAAAACTTCAAGAGCGTCTTGCTAAACTTGCTGGTGGTGTTGCCGTGTTGTACATCGGTGCTCCAACGGAAGTTGAGATGAAAGAGAAGAAAGACCGTGTAGACGATGCGTTGCATGCAACTCGTGCAGCAGTGGAAGAAGGTATCGTACCAGGTGGCGGTGTAGCTTACATCCGCGCTGCTTCTGTTCTTGACGGAGTAGTTGGATTGAACGAAGATGAAAATACAGGTATCCAAATCGTACGTCGTGCGATTGAAGAGCCACTTCGTCAAATCGTTGCTAACGCTGGTGGTGAAGGCGCAGTAATCGTTCAGAAAGTTCGTGAAGGCAAAGATGACTTCGGTTACAATGCTCGCACTGAAGTTTTCGAAAACATGTATGCAGCTGGTGTAATCGACCCTACTAAAGTTAGTCGTGTTGCTCTAGAAAATGCAGCGTCGATTGCTGGTATGTTGTTGACAACAGAATGTGTAATTTCTGATATCAAAGAAGAAGGTCCTGCAATGCCTCAAATGCCAGGCGGAATGGGCGGAATGATGTAATCAGAATTCCCTTAAAATATAAAACCCCGACGCTTCTGAAGTGTCGGGGTTTTTCTTTTTATAGACTTAAAAAATTAGCCTTTCGATTTCATTGCTGACCACGCCATATCACGCAGGCTTTCTAAATCTTTTCCTGAAAATTTCTTCTTCGATTTAGAAGCTTGCAATTTTGCTGCTGCACTAACATTCGAATTGAAAAATTCCGCAAGGACTGTTGCTTCTACTTTCTTCAAATCCTTTGCTTTTAATCCTTCTGTTACAAAAGCTGATACTGGAGAATCAAACTTCTCCGCGCTTTTCAGAACTGCAGGAGTAATAAGAGGAGAAGATTTATATTGCTCAAGAAACGAGAACTCAACTGCATTCTTTGCAGCATGATCAAGATACGCGTCCCAGAGTTTCTCGAATTTCTTTTGGGTATTGTTTTTACCATCAGCCGCATTGCTGAGTGATTCG
>JBIIBU010000108.1:0-6383 GCA_044239235.1 Flavobacteriales bacterium | reverse complement strand
ACAGCAAATACATGGCAGCCACCATTTCCTCTTTATTCGCAAAGTGATGGTAGATGGTGCCTACTGCCACTTTTGACTTCGCAGCCAACTCAGCGATAGGCGCCCCTTGAAAGCCGCCTGTAGCAACCATTTGCAAAGCGGTACGGAGAACTTTCTCCTTTCTGGTCATTGTTTTTTTCATAAGAATCGAATGAACGTTCGGTACAAATATATAAGTTTTTGGTAATCAATCAGAAGAGGTATTCATACCCGACACCAACTGGTTTTGTATCTTTGTAAAAACAATGAATTATGAATCTCGCAGAACGTATTAATGAAGATATCAAGACAGCTATGAAAGCTGGAGAAAAGGACAAATTGATGGCTCTACGCGACATCAAGAGCAAGATCCTTTTGGAGATGACGAAAGAAGGTGGCGACGGCTCAATTGACGATTCTAAGGCAATGTCTATTCTCAATAAACTCTATAAACAACGCATGGAATCGATTGAGATTTATAAGACCCAAAATCGCCCAGAGCTTGCTGAGGTTGAGCAATTGCAAGCTGATGTGATTGCAGCGTATTTACCAGAACAATTGACTGGTGAAAAATTGGAGGAAGAAGTTAAGGCAATCGTTGCGCAGTTGGGTGCAACAGGTCCTGGTGATCTTGGCAAGGTAATGGGTGTGGCGACGAAAGCATTTGCAGGTCGTGCAGACGGCAAGGCTGTTTCAGAAATAGTAAAAAGACTTCTTACCCAAGGCTAATGTCAAAACATCAATCGCACGTTCAAATTATCGGCAGACGGGAAACCATTGGCCTGCCCGATTTAGGGGCAATTAATATTGAAGCAAAGATTGATACTGGAGCCTATCGCACAGCGCTGCACTGTTTGTCGTGCAGACAAATTGATGAAGGTGATAAATCAATTCTCGAGGCCGTATTTGATCTCGATGAAACAGGACCAAAAACATTCTACTTCGATAAATTCACGATTCGTGAAGTAAAAAATTCATTTGGTCAAAGTGAAAAGAGATATTGTATTAGAACAAGATTGCGAATAGGTAAGCGTGACATCCGCTCGGAAGTCACGCTTACTGATCGCTCTGAAATGAAATATCAAGTATTGTTGGGAAGAAAAACCCTTCTAAAAAAATACCTCGTCGACGTGAATCAGATTCACGTTTTATCTAACGATTAATTAGGCGTTTTTCTCAATGTATTTTATCATTTGTGCCGCGATATCCTTTCCTGTCGCAGCTTCAATGCCTTCGAGTCCTGGAGAAGAATTTACTTCAATAATCAGCGGACCTCTTTCACTTTGAAGAATATCCACACCTGCAACACCTAATTTCAATGCGTTTGCAGCTTTAATAGCAGCGATTTCTTCCTCGTGGGTCAATTCGATAACTTCAGCTGTTCCGCCTCTGTGAAGGTTTGATCTGAATTCACCTTCTTTGGCCTGACGCTTCATAGCGCCCACCACGTGACCATCTACAACAAAAGCGCGGATATCAGCACCTTTTGCTTCTTTGATAAACTCTTGAACGATAACACGAGCTTTTAATCCGTTGAATGCTTCAACGACAGATATAGCAGCCTTTTTATTTTCAGCCAATACTACTCCAAGTCCTTGAGTTCCTTCAAGAAGCTTAATCACAACAGGTGTTCCACCCACTTCTTTTATTATGCGTTCAACGTCGCGTGAATAATTACTGAACACGGTTTTTGGCAATCCCAATCCAGCGCGAGAAAGAATTTGTAGGCTTCTTAGCTTATCTCGGCTGCGCACAAGCGCCTGCGACTCAACAGCAGTAAATAAACCCATCATTTCAAATTGACGCACCACAGCGGTTCCGTAAAACGTAACAGATGCGCCAATTCTCGGGATCACAGCATGAACTCCAGTGATTTCTTCCCCATTGTAAATGATCTTGGGGTTTTTCTTTTCGATAACTAGGTTACACTTTAGGTGATCCAACACACGCATGGTGTGACCTCGTTTTTCCCCAGCCTCTACTAGTCGACGTGTACTATAAAGCTTTGGGTCTCTGGATAGTATTACTATGTTCATGTAAAATTATTGGCGTTAAAAGTACGCGCTGCAATAGTCGGTGTTATTAAGGAAATGTGAAAATATTTCGATTGAATAATTATGCGTATTTATTCGAATAAATCGCGATTTGCTGCCAAAACCGATGGGTTTTCGGCATGTTTCAGCCCAAAGGTCATAGCCCCGTTTGACCAAAGGTCATATTCCGACTGATCCATTTGGGCTGCGAGAGTCAATTTCTCTAAAAAATCCTTTTCATTTAGCGGCAAATCCCAACCCGACAACTCTTTTGACAACTCTTTCCATGGAGTTCTATCCGATATTATAACAGGGGTAGAATGACAAAGGGCTTCTGAAATGGCGTGTCCAAAGTTTTCTCCCCATGTTGGAAGCAGGAAGAAATGATACCGCGAATAGATATTTGATAATTCATTTGGATTCACTTCACCCATCAAACGGATGCTGCGATTTGGTGAATCAATTAGCAAACTTTTGCATTTTTCCAAGTAATCACCTTCGGGCATAGCTCCATAAATATCAAAACCGAACGAGTATTCGGCTGGCAAATTTGAAACAAATCTGATTGCTTCTAGAACGCCCTTTTCCTCGCTTATTCGGGTAAAAGAAACAAGATTAACTTTTCCCGATTGTTTGTTCGGTTTTACAATTTCCTCTTTTGGTAATGAAGCAAGAACTTCGGCTAACTTGATGTGAGCAGATTTGAAAACGGAGCGTATTTCATCACCTTCCAGTTTGCTTGTTGCATGCCATGTAACTCCACCATACAATCCAGTAAGTTTTGCCACGAACAAAAACAACTTCTTCTTATTCGATTTCACCGACAACGCACCTGACTTTAGCATCCCTCTAGGGGCAACGATAGTTTTGGTATTCTTCTTAAGTTTTTTCAGGACACGAAGAGGAAGTATCGTGAATAGAGGAGAAAAAAGCGAGTTGAGATAAAACTTATGATAAGTTCTTTCACTTATCAATGATTGCACAAATGCAAAAGTCATTTTGCTTTCTTGTATGTATTTTACATGTGCATTTGGTGCAATCTGAATCCAAACGTTTTCCTCAATTCCATGATAGGGATCTGTGCTGTGATAATCAGTAATGCGTGTAACGATATAAAAATCGAAATCAACATTGTCGACAATATTCATTAGAGATCGAATTGGCCCTCCTGCTTTAAAGCCGGGAAAGTACCAGTCTGTAAATACAAGAATCTCTTTGTTACGCATTGATCCCGTTTGTTTTTATCCAATGCCCTAGTACTACAAGCGGCCAAATTCTCGCCCACGTTACAGTTGGTTTAGCAACCAAAAAATCCGTCCACATATTCATCAAATAATCATTGTTGAATGCATTGGTTTTTTTAAGTTCTGTAAGACCTTCCTCGCAATATGATTTGAGTTCACCGCGCATCCAATGTGGCCAAGGGAATGTGAATCCCATTTTAGGTCGGTCAACAATTTCTCTAGGAATGAGGTCTCCCATGCTCTCCACGAGAAGCTGTTTTGGTGAATGTGGGAATTTCATTTGATCGGAAATTCCGAGTGCATATTCAATTAATCTATGGTCTACAAAGGGTTCGCGGATTTCTATGGCGTGGGCCATGCTCATCTGATCAGAGTCGCGGAGCAAAACATTTTGCATGTAGGTAGATATTTCCGCAACGGTGACTTTAGAAAGAATGGGAGCGTCAATATTCGCAAGATCGGCGATGATTGTGCTCACAGCATTTGGTTCGGTAGATTCATTTCGAAGGAGTTGTTTGATGCCTGAATCTAGCCATACTTGTCGTGAAATGGCATAGGCTGACCATTCATTGAACTCCTCTTGTTTTAGGAATTCAGATATTTTTTGTGATGCAATGGATGGCTTAAGAGCAAGAAGAGCATTTGCTCCGAGTGCACGAAGAGCTCTAGGGGTCTTACTTAACCATTTCTTTTCATTCAAACTATGCATTCGTTTGAAAATATCATAGCCTGCAAAAAGTTCGTCGCCGCCGATACCTGATAAGGCCATCTTAACGCCAGCTTCTCTTGTTACTTTTGAAACAACATAAGTGTTTGGTCCATCTCCCCCAGGATGATCCATAGCATTCAGAGCTTCTGGTATCGTGTAAAGGAAATCATTTGCAGATAAGCGTATCTCGGAATGTTCCGTTTTAAATCTCTTCGCAATCATATCGGAATAAGGACTTTCATCAAATTCCTTTTCATGAAAAGTGATTGAGAATGTCTTTACTGGATGAGTAGATATTCTGCTCATTAGACCTACGACTATACTTGAATCTATGCCACCTGAAAGAAACGCACCAAAAGGAACATCCGCGCGCATGCGCATTTCTATGGAGCTATGCAAAAGATCATACACATCCTTCTTCACTTCATCTCTTGACTTCGAATCATTCGATTCTGTCAAGAAATTTTTCATGTTCCAATACTCCTTGAATTCAATACTATTCTCTTTGAAATGAACGTAATAGCCAGGCATTAGCATTTTCACATTATCGATGATTGTATTTGGGGCGTGTACGGTTTGATATCTAAGGTAATCAGCTAGCGCGCTTTGTGATAATTTTCTCTTCACCAATCCAGATGCAAGGACTGCACGAATTTCTGAGGCGAAAACAAAACCCTTTGGAGTATTGGAAATATAAATTGGCTTCACTCCCACTCTATCTCGAACTAGATAGGTTTCGTTTGAGTTTTTATCAAACAAGGCGAACGCAAACATTCCAATGAATTTTTCAATGCATTGAATGCCCCATTTGCGGTAAGCTGCAAGAATTACCTCTGTATCAGTCTGTGTAGAAAAATCATAATTACTTGCAAGTTCCTCTCTTAATTCTAGGTAGTTGTAAATCTCTCCATTGAATACAATAACAACATCTTTTTGTGGAGAGAAGAAGGGTTGATTTCCTGCCGCTGAAGTATCGATAATACTTAACCGACGATGACCTAAACCGAGCGTTTGTTCGGTGTAAATCCCTTCAGAATCTGGACCACGATGAGCGATGGCATTCGTCATTTTGCCGACAATCTCTTTTAGATTCTCGGTTCCGTTCCAATTAATAATTCCTGCTATTCCGCACATAATAAAGTGATGGCCACAATTGCGGCTAATATAGGGTTTATCGCATCATTTTAAGGATCGCGGCAGCATAATTCGCCTCATTGATATGCATAGACAAAGAATGGCTTTCCTTACCCATTTCGCGACGCTCGTCTTCGGTTTTCGACATCACTTCGTGAAGAGCCAAGTATAACGCATCAGCATTTGCAGCAGGAAAAACTACGGCGTTGTGCTTTCCCTTAAGTCCTGTGCGCGCACCAACTTTATCTGACAGCACCAAAGGATAACCAGCTGCCGCAAACTCATTAACTACTACTCCCCAAGGTTCATAGATACTTGGAAGCACAAATATTGCTCCTGTACGAATAGTTGAATCAAGTTTATTTCCATCAAGAAATCCGTGATGTATAGCTCGAGGGTGTAAAAGGCGACTTTCCCATAAAGGGCCTTTGCCAATAAAATGGAACTCCCAATCGGGTCGCTCATCAAGCAATTTGGCAGCAACATTCCACAACTGTTCTATATCCTTTTCAACAACATACCTTCCTGCGAAGAAAACTTGTTTTTTAATTTCTGATGGATTGGTTTGGCGCCATTGGAAAACTTGATCGAATCGTTTCGTTTCGCATGTGTATGCTCCTTGAAAAATAGTGTCATCCACAAACCCCATTTGTTGAGCAAATCTTGTTTGCTCTGTGCCTGGAACAAACGCATAATCGAACAATGGCTTTACTTTGAAACGAAGATACCAAGTGGCCAAACGATCTTTCATGGACCCTAGCCATTGTTTATCGAAGCCCAGCATTGCAGGAGTATTTCCCTTTTGTGCAATAGCAGTCAAATAGGCTTTATCGCTCCATCCACCGCAGAAAATCAAATCGTATCGACCAGAGGAAATCCACTCTTTAATCTGAATATCTGAAGTTTCACTTCGTTTGAAAAGGTTAATGTTTGAGTGAAAGCTAAATTGAAATGGAGCGTCTGACTGCACCGCATAAGCCACTATATCAATCGATACATCGTGATTTTCAGCAAGATTATTCATATTGTTGACGAAATAACCTGCCAACTCGCGGTATAATACCAACATTCTTTTCATATTCGCAAAGTTCTACAACTTGGGCAAATATGGAAATTAAATTATACGAAGATTGGATGAGGCCTCAGGTCATTTCCCTTTTTGTGGCGGAATATGGTGTTGACTTCAGTGAATTCGAGCAGTTATTCTTAAAATTCTATGAGGCGCCTTACCAACAAGAGCATAGC
>JBIIBU010000050.1:0-10216 GCA_044239235.1 Flavobacteriales bacterium | reverse complement strand
CCATTCAGCCATAAAGATTATAGCATCACCAGTGCGATAACCAGCGCCTAACCAGAATTTTTGGAAGAACATTACATTACAGTTGATGTCAACTTCAAGAGGCGCCTCACCTTGATATTTCACAAGTACAGAAGGTTTTACAGCGATAACTGAAGATGGTTCAAGCACTACACCTGCATTCAAATAGGTGTGTGTTTTAAAGAATTTTTCATTCACCGTTACTTCTGGTAGAATTGCTTTATCAGCAGCGAATAAAACCGGCATCGATACTCCAGCAAACCAATTTCTTTCATAGTAATAAATACCCGCACCCACTTTAGGGATGAATTTTGAATTGATGTTGTTAGCATATGAAGGGTCATTCGCGTCGAATACCACTAGATCGCTGAGTGTAGCGCTATAGAAAGCTCCACCAACTCGAAGTCCAAGAGCCAAACGACCGCGGCCTGTAGATACTTTGCCAGCGAAGTTCAATCCTATTTCTTGTTGTTTGGTTACACCAATTTGGTCATTACTAAAAGTAAGACCAACACCTCCACGACGATTTAATACTGGTCCATCGATGGCAAATGTTTGAGTCGTTGGCGCGCCATCAAACTTCAACCACTGACTGCGGTGAAGAAGCGTAGCTCCAAAGTAGGGGTGTGATCCAGCATACCCTGGGTTTAAAACCAATCCATTGAACATGTATTGGCTTATCATGATTTCCTGCTGCGCATTCGATAAGAGAGCGCTGCTAAGGAGTAT
The DNA here is from genome assembly GCA_044239235.1 of Flavobacteriales bacterium. Classification (GTDB taxonomy): domain Bacteria; phylum Bacteroidota; class Bacteroidia; order Flavobacteriales_D; family Sanyastnellaceae; genus JAIXWP01. The sequence continues at coordinate 9,469 of JBIIBU010000050.1, read as the reverse complement.
AAATATTGCTATAATTCTTTTCATTGTTGTTCTTTTTTGTAATGGAACTTGATTGTTCATTCAATTATCTTCTTAGGTCGACATATGTATTGAATGATGTATTGCCACTAGTGAACACTACGAAATAAGTACCGTCTGGCAATTCTTCGTTGTCGCTGTTCTGACCGCGCCAATCTTGATCATAGTTGGTTTTTTCGTAAACCAAGTTGCCCCATCTATTGAATACTTTGAATTCATTTTTAGCATAAGCACCCAAACCTTGAATGAAATAGACATCGTTGAATCCATCATCATTTGGTGTCAAACCTGTAGGCCATCCGAGCTCTTCCTCTTGGATCAAAGTAAACGTTGAATCTGTAGTACAACCGTTTTCATCGATTACAGTAACAGTATATTCTCCAGCTTCAAGATTTCCGATGTCTTCAGCATCATCATTGCCTGTGATATTGCTCCAATCGTAAGTGTATGGAGTAGTACCACCAGTCACTGTGATATCAATAGAACCATCGCTTGCACCAGAAGCACTCACGTTAAATCCACCCTCGAAAAGTGAAACGTCAGCATCTAATTCAAGAACTCCAGGTTCTGTAATTGTAACAGTTTGAGTTGGGATTTGACAACCTGACTCGTCAGTCAATGTTAGAACATAAGCCCCAACACCTAAATCTGTTAAGTTTAGGTCTGTTGAATATGGTTGGCCGTCAAGAGTCCAAGATGCTGTTACATTTCCAACCGTGTTAGAAGTTGTCACTGCAGCAGTTCCATCGCCAGATCCATTACATGAAGCATTTGATGATATGACTGAAGCTGAAGGAATAGGCGAGTCTAGAATTGTTATTCCTGAAATTGTCAATGTACAGCCATTTTCATCGCTTACAATAACGCCATATGTTCCTGCACAAAGTCCAAATTGATCTTCTTGATCATCTGTAGTGTTTGCTCCAGACCAATCATAAAAGTAAGTTCCTGTTCCGCCGTCAGTGGTCAAATTAATAGTACCATTACAAATCCCACACGTAGCATCTGTAGAAGTTACAATCGTTGTAACAGGGTCTGGAGTTACTAGATCAAAACAAATAATGTATTCACATCCGTTGCTATCTGTAATAGTTACACAGTACTCACCATCAGCAGAAACGGTAATACACTCTGTATTTTCACCTGTACTCCAAGTGAACGAGTAGTTTCCACTTCCTCCGTTAGCCTGAGCGCAAAGCTCTGTTGTTTCACTTGTACAATCGAAGTTTGCTTCTATGGTACCAGCAACAACAGTAGGTTCTAAAATGGTATACGTTTCAGTCTCAACACAACCGATGTTGTCTGTTACTTCGACATCATAAGTGCCTGCGCAAAGAGCTGAAACTTCTGTTACATCTGTTAAGCCAAGTGAAGGCCAGTTCACAGTATAACCAGGTTCTCCGCCGAGTACTTCAACAGAGATAGTTCCATCGCAAGCACCGTTACATGAAACATTTACATTTCCATCGAAAGCTGAAATCGTTTCATTGATTACAATCGGCGCCGGTTCTGTTAATGTCCAGAAAACTAATTCAGAACATCCATTATCATCGGTAATAAGTACTTCGATATATGCAGCGCATAGGTTTGTTTGATCTTCCGTTGGGTCGAAGCCATTTCCATCATTCCATAAGAATGTATAGCCTGGAACACCACCTGTAACTGTCAAGTCAATTGCTCCATCGCAAGCGCCGAAACATGAAATGTTATAACCACTTGGATAAACTAATACATCAGATAGAATAGAAAGTGGTTCGCTTGGTTGTGTTACTTCGAAGCATTCAACAACTGAACAACCATTCGCATCTGTAACTTGCACGCAATAGTTATCTGCACATAGATTATTAGCAGTTTCGGTGTCACCGATGATGTTGCCCAGTCCATCTGTCCATGCGAATGTAAATGGCGCTGTTCCACCAGTAATTAAAGCAGTAAGTGAACCCGTGCAATCACCAAAGCAACTTAAAAGATAAGGTTGTCCTGGAGTTTGATCGTTAGGGCTAATTAATACTTCGAAAGTATCCGGAGCATCAAGAGTTACGTTGTCTATGAAAGTACAACCATTTAAATCTGTAACGGTAATAGTGTATGTTCCTTCACATAAGCTACCTACTACAGGGCCATTAAAATTGCCATTAGTACCGCTAACAACAATTGTATAAGGTCCAACACCACCGACAGGATTTACAGAGATCACACCGTCACAATCTGCAGAGCATGCTGTAGGATTGGTGAATGAAGTCTCAGCGGTCAAAGTCTCTGGTTCATCTACAGTGTAGCTAAACTCCTGCTGACAGTTGTTTGAATCGGTAATAGTAAGTGTGTAAGTTCCAGGATCAAGGTTTGTTAGTGTGGTCGCATCATCCGCATTAGGTGATACGCTTGGAGACCATACATAGTTGACATAGGCTTCTGTACCACCGGTAATGTTTGGAGTGATTGTACCATCATTGTTTCCGTTACATGTTACATCGGTAATGATAGGAGCAGATTGAATTGCTTCTGGTTCAGTAAGATCAATTGTAGTAGTTGCCAAACATCCATTGATGTCCGTAACGTTTACAATGTATGTACCCGCAGGAAGGTTTTCAATGAAAGAAGCATTCGCTGGGTTTCCGTAAATAGTTACATCAACGCTCCAGTCGAATAAGTAGCAATCTGGTGCAAATAAACTGCAGTCAGGAGAACCACCATTTGCCGTCACTGATATGGAACCATCATTTGCACCGTTGCAAGAAATATCAAATAAACTTCCGTCATCACTCGGGGTGCTTACGAACAAGTTCATTACTTCAGGAGCATCAAGACAAACTTGAAGTGTAGCAGTGCAACCAGAAGCATCTGTTACTACTACCGTATAGCAGCATTCGAAAAGTGCAGTGATATCTTCATCAGAAGAACCAAAGAAGACGCAGCCATTGTTTGCAGTCCAATCAAAAGTATACGGTGCAATTCCACCGAAAACGTTGATATCGATAGATCCATTGTTTTGACCGAAGCAAACGGGTTGAACAACTTCACCTTGTGTAACAATAAGTGGAGCAGGCTCTGTAATTGTGAAATTGAATACGCTAAAACATCCAGCTTGCTCAACATACATTTGGTAGTCGCCTGGACATAAGTTATTCAAATCTTGTGCATTTGAGATAACATTCCCATCGCCGTCTGTCCATTCAATTGTATATGTTCCAGCTGGAGTGATTGTAGAGTTGATACTTCCGTTACAAGCTCCACCGCAATTAATTTGAGTGACAACATGTGTAACAGAAAAATCGCTATCCGTTCCTACCGAAATGTTGAAGTCCTCAGTACAACCTTGACCGTCTGTAACGATCAAAGTATATGCTCCAGAATTCAAACCTGTAATATCTTCTGTATTGCAAGTAGCACAACTTGGTCCTGTATAAGAATAAGTATAAGGTCCACCATTTCCACCCGTTGTAGTTAGAATGGAAATTTCACCCGATCCAGCAGTTTCATCACCGCAAGGGTTAGGAACAGTCTCAGAAGTGATAGCAATTGCAGGAGGACATGTAAGTTCTACTGTTTCTGTTAATTCACAACCGTTAGCGTCTGTCACAGTAATTGTGTAGACACCGCAATCCAAGTTTGATGCGTCAAGATCAGTAGCTACAACTTGATCGCTTGATTGGTTTAGCCACTCAACAGTATATGGTGTGGTGCCTAATGACGCTGTAGCATTGATATAGGCGTCATTTGATGTTGGACAACTAGTGCTAAATCCGCCAGGATACACCGATACTTCATCAATGGTCAATACCAACGGATTGATTGGATCATTTACAATGATGTCAAGCTCATTTGCACTTGAACAGCCATTTGCATCTGTTACACTTACATTATAGTTTCCACTTGGAATATCTATAAGTTGTGGAGATGTGTTAGCAGGATAGCCCGACCAATTGTAAAAATATGGAGCGCATCCGCCATTGGCATCTACAGTAATTGAACCAGTAGATGTACCATCACACAGCACATCAACCTGACCAATTAGATTTACGAAAACTGGCTCAGGTTCTTCTAGAACTACAGTATTGAAGATTACGCAACCATTATTGTCTGTTACACGAATCAGGTAGGTGCCGGCACACAGATTAGTCGCGTTTTGTTCAGTAGATACGAGATTATTTTCTTCATCCAACCACGCAAATAGGTATGGAGTCTCTCCGCCAGTAACAGAAACGTTCACTGCACCATCACAAGCACCGTTGCATGAGATTGGAAAACAGCCGTTCAATAGAATCTGAACATCTGTTACTTCAAGAACATCCACTTCAATAACAGTTACGCAACCAGAAGCTTCACAGCCACTTGCATCGGTAACATCGACACAGTATTCGCCGTCGGCAAGATCTGTTAAATCTTCGTCAGTAGAAACAAAGCCATTAGGGCCAGTCCAACTGTAGGTATATGGTGCGTTTGCATTTAATACAGTTAGATCAATAGTTCCTGAGGAAGCGTTTCCGCACGTGATTGGGTCGGTATCTAATCCAAGAGATATGTATGAAACTTGAATTTCTACTTGGTCTGTTGCTTCACAATCAGCAACCGTTGAGGTCAACGTATAGGTTGTTGTAACTGTAGGACAAACAGTTGGGGTCAACGTGTTTGAATTGGTCATGTCGTCTGTTGGAGACCAACTAAATGACGATGAACCTTCAGTAAGAGCTGTACCAACTAGGTCAACACACTGTCCTCCACAGATTTGAGCTGAAGAAGGTTGAACGTCTACTTCCAATAGGTCTTGGATATAGAAGTTCAAGGAGTCTAGTATTTCTGCTGTCGAACAGTTCGGATTGGCTAGATATATAGTTATGTATTCATCTCCCTCTAAAATTTGGTCATCGAAGGCTTCAATTGGAATTGAAACACTAAGTTGGTTTGCAGGGATTGTAATAGTAATTGGCTCAAGTGGAACACCTGTTCCAAGAAGTGTATAATCAACACCAGAAGTAGCGGTTCCACCAACGAAATAGGTTACCACTTGTGCACTTGCAGACGCTTCTTGGCGACTAAAAGTAATGGTACCATCGTTACAACCTTCAATCATATAATCCAAACCACCTGCTGTTGCGGATGCAACGACAACTGGGTTTGATTCAATTTGATTGACAAAAACCCATGAATCATAAAGACGATCGCTACCGTCTGCGATTACAAGTTTCAAGTGATATGTTTCGCAAGGGATAAGATTTCCGACAGCCGCTGCAAGGTTTACTGTGAATGCATCACATTGCCATCCCGAACCTGGAGGTGTCGAGTTGTTCTGCCAGTATTGTGAATTTGTATTGGCATTTATAGAGTTGATTGCAACTGCAGTTGAGGTATTCGGTATCAACGCAATGTTTACATCTGTTCCAATGTTTGGGCCTGAGATGAAGAATCCGAAAACGTCGTTGAAAGGTGAGCCAACCCACTCGTTATACTCTTCTGATGCAAATGTGTAAGCAAAGCGAAGAGAATCTCCTTGTGGTACGATGTCAAATTCGATTTGTGTCGCATCGAAAGTGGTCCTGTCTTGAGCCTCATTCAATAGTGCACTTCCAGGAGCGTTATTGTTGTATTGGCTGCAATTCAAACAAGTGAATGTTGGAGGTGGACCTAAAAGTGGCAATCCCGTTTCATCGTTTGGTCCTAAAGCGTTGATTGCTTTACCAGTTGATAAAAGGATACCTTCCGAGGTACCTAGTTCAGATGCTGTTGATGTGTAATACCCGTAAGAGCCTGTTGGTGCAGTCAAAACTATGTTTGAGATTTGAACACCAGGTCCTACAAGGTTTTGCACCATGTCTTGAACAGGCATCGCTGTATCTACAGTCTGTGAGCGTCCTTCAATTAGGAAGACTAACATGAATGCAGCTATTAGGGATAGCCTAAGTGCGTTGAGTTTTTTCATACAAAGTATGGTTGAATTAAAAGTTGAGTTGTTCAAAATTATCTGCCTAAACGAGCTTGAGAGCAGCGCTCCATAAATTTGTCATCGTTGAAGTCAGCCAAAAGCTTCACATCACCTAGCTGCAAAGAAGCAGTTTGGCTTTTGAAACCGTTGAATAATTGCTGTGTATTTCCTTCTTTTTTCAATTTGATGGAAATTACGTGCGCAGGTACACAAGCTTCTCCAACTTCAAAATCAGGATTGTTTTTGAGGCTGGTTAACAATGCTCCATATTTCTCAGGAGTAATTGCTGAACACTCGATATACATAATGCTTGGGGTAGAAGAGCTCTGTGCGAATGATGAATTGCTGAATATCAGCAACATAGATACGCAGATAGCAACAAGAGTTAACTTGTTTTTCATAACATTAAGATTTTATTTTTTTAGGTGAAGACCCTTATTTGAAGGCATTCGTTGCAAATATCGTTAAAACAACGACTATTATACATGATTTTTTACAGTTTTCTATTTGACTTTCAAACCGAAAGTATGAAACTGCTTTTGCAGAGAATGAGGTGTCTTAACTTATCCTTCTTTGACGATTTAGCTCGTACATGATAATTCCAGCAGCAACGGATACATTAAGCGACGAAGTTTTGCCTTCCATGTGAATTTTACCCAATGAGTCTGCCTTCCGAATGAAATCGTTTGATATGCCTGTATCTTCAGATCCCATGATTATACAAGTTGGTCCAGACATATTTACTGCCTCAATAAATACTTCTGTCTTTTCAGTGCATCCAACCATTGCTATTCCTGCATTTTGGAAGATTTCTATCGCTCTTGCGGCATTTGGAACACGGCAAAGCGGGATATGAAATAATGCACCTGCTGAAGTTTTAACTGCATCTTCATTAACTTGAGCAGCACCCTTTTCTTGAATAACCACAGCATGAAAACCATTGCACTCAGCACTTCTGCAGATCGCTCCGAAGTTTCTAACGTCGGTAATTCCATCCAAATAAATAAGTTTGGGTGTTTCCCCACTTTCAAAAGTCATCTGAATAATTTCCTCAAGGGGCTGAAATGCGATAGGCGATGTGAAGCCAATTACGCCCTGATGATTTCCTCGAGAAAGTTGTTCTATCTTCTCAAGGGGAACTAACTGATAAGGGATATTGAAATCTTGAAGACGTGCTCGCAACTGATTGAAAAGTTCTCCTTTAAGTCCTTTTTGAACAAGGATTTTGTCAAATTCTTTGTCAGCATCAATTGCTTCATTGATAGCACGAAATCCAATAATCATATTGGTATACTTCTTCGCAGGACTATTGAATTTTCTATTTGGATACACAGGGTCAATCTTAATTGTTATACACGCGGCCATTTCTCCAACTAGAGACCCTATTTTCCCAATGCGACTTAAAAAGTGGATCGCGATTGAGTACAAATAAATTGTCTGTCCAAGGGGACTCTATTTTCTGAAAATGGAAATGCAAAGATGCATTGGATTCTTCTTCGCCGTAAATCCAAGTCTCAGAATTCTTGGTTCTATTGATTTTTGTTGGACTTCCAAATACAAGATGAATCATGCCGCGGTCGGTTCGCCAGCCTTCTGTGTATGAACTAAAAAATGTATTTGCCTCCTCGACGCGGTGATAGAAAGTACTTATCAAGACCCGCGCTCTATCCTTTGTCCCAGCCGATTCAATCCAAAATTGGTCTAATTTTTCTTTTGGATATTTGCTTTTCGCGATGTCATCAAACTCAGCTTTTGTTGTTAAATACCTTACGGGATAATGTAATTGGTCAATTTTTCTAACTGAAGGATATCCCCCCGAAACTGTGAAAAAAGCAAAGCCATCTTCACTGCCTTCCACTGCTGTTGCGAAATACAATCCTTCTTCAGTTACGAGAGAATTTGAGCTATCTGATTTCAATTTTATAAAATCTTTGAAGCTAGGAATGTCTGGGTTGTTAGAAGAAAATGGGGCAGGGGGGAGCTTTATTTCAGGCAAATACTTGTAAAATCGTAGTTTGCTATTGGGATTTCTTTCTGAAATAACACGAACAGTATCTCCCTTTTTAATGCAATTTCCGGTCTCGGGAACAGTCAAGGAATTTCGGTAAAGCAAATAGTTCTGCCGGCTTGTTTTATTTCTTTTATCCACTTGAAGCGTTTGCGTAAAGGAATTTCCTCGTCGAATATCTTTGATGGTTACCGACATCAGGTAAATGCCTGATAGGAGTTTGAACTTCGAATCAAATTGAACTTTTGATTTTAGGCCGCTCGATCTTGTATCGGTAAACCGAACTTTTGTTGAATCAATTAATTTTTCTGAATTATTATCAAGTGAGAAAATGCTATAGGATATATCTACTTGAGCGCTAAAATTTTCAGTTGCATTAGCTCTTGAATAAAGGAGATCTGACGAAAAAATATCAATAAAAAACTGCGAAGAATCATCCGAACAATGATAGACCGTGATCGTTGGATAAAAAACAAATTCTTCGCTATCATAGGACATAGCGTCTGAACTTTGAGCCGATTTTTGAGGTGCAGTGCAATTAGACAGGAATAACGAAACCAATCCGATAAACAGAGTGTAGCGAGCGATTGAATTCAGTTGTAAAAAATGCATTAAAAAATATTTTTAAAACCAAAACTGATTTTTGCGTTCCTGATTAAAATTGGGTTATTGAATTGCTGTCCCAATGCATAATTGAAGGTAAATATACCTGCTTTTGTTTCAAAGTTAGCCCCTATCCCAAATCCTCTTGGTGTGTCTGAAACAAATGAGTCTATTGCTTTTTGTTCATACCAGGCCTGATCGACAAATACATAGAGAGCCGTATTAAGCTCTGGAATCCATCGGTATTCTAGCGTTGTAACAGCATAACTAGAAGCGAAAATAGACTCCTCATCTATTCCTCGAATTGTCCGAAGCCCTCCAATTCTCGATAATTCATTCCTGAATATATTCTCAGTCATCAACGCACTGCCGTTCAATCCTAGGTGAATTGATTGCTTTTTAAAAATTGGCATGTACACATTAATTGCTGTTTCCGCTCGATAGATAGGGTTTTGTTGAGTGCTGCTATTGTCTTGAATGTCGGCGAGAATTTTTCTGTTACCAACCGCTGTTTCAATTTGAAATGAATAACCTTTAGTTGGATTGAATTTGTAATCTAATTTTTCTCGAAGGGCAGATATACCATACATAGTAGAGTTGACATCTTTCAAGGCCAGTGCTGTGAGATTTGAAAGTCTATTAGTTGTGTTATTTTCAACGAATACTTTTATATAATCACTCCCTCCGAAAGGAATTAAAACTCCCGCATTAGCTCGGGTTGATGAGAAGGATGTATCTCTTCTATAAATCTTTAAAAGTCCATCCAAACCAATAGGGAGTGAAAACACAAAGGGAATCCTTGTGTTAATTGATAAATCCTGCGTTTGCGCCTGAAGCCTTTTCCAATTCAAATTGATGTCTTCGCCTTTGTTTAAAGCATTTTGAAGCTTGATTTCAATATCGCCAGTAATATTTACTTT
>JBIIBU010000067.1:0-8895 GCA_044239235.1 Flavobacteriales bacterium | reverse complement strand
ACATCATATAAGGAGCGCCATTTCCAGTCGACATCATATCGAGACGAACGAAGTATTGTTCTTCAACTTCAAATTCATCTACAAACAATTGCATCATTGGAGGTTCTAATGTGTAGAAACAAGAACCATCTTCATATTGAGCATTTATATTGAAGTTGATTGCAGCAGGATCTGTGCAGCCTCCGCAATAATAAACGCACAAGCTTGAATTACATGTTGCTTCAGGATTGTAGTTGCACGCATTCATGTCTGTGCATCCGGCAATTTCATTGTTGATTCCAATATCCCCAACATAATTGCCAACCTCATCGGTTGTTCCTTGAAGAACTATATTGCCTTGAGCATCAGTGATTGTGAACGTTATTGGTTCGAGATCATAACTATAAACGTATAATCCAAAGCAAGAACTAGCTTGGCAGAACCCTGTATCTTCAGGATAATTACCGGCATTATAAAGTCCGTATACGTAGTTGACTGTTTGGAAATAACCAGGTCCGCTCATTTCTACAGTGTACCAATCATAAGTGCAACAAGTGCCATCATCTAGTGTTGAAGTAGGATCGTAGTTTGGTGCGTTCGGATCAGTGCAACCATAGCAATCAAAATTGCAAGCATACCAATCAGAACAAGTAGCAGCTGGGTCATAGTTACAAGCATAAGTATCTGTGCAACCGTAGATATCACCCTCGCTGAAGTTTACCATTGCATTTCCGAATTCATCAGTTACACCGGTATAGAAAATACTGCCGTCCGCGTTATAAATGGTAAAAGTGGTTGGCTCAAGCGGTATGCTGAATGCAGAGAATTGAAAACATCCATTTTCTATGCAAAACCAATTATTCGTTGGATAAATTCCAGTAACGTAACTATAAGAAGTAGGCGTTTGTGAATAGACGCTCCAATAAGAGTCTGTGCTTAATTCAACAGTTTTGTAGTTGTTGTAGCAGCAAGAACCATTGTCATAAAGCACTTGAGGATCGAAGTTTTGAGCAACTGGGTCAGAACAACCATAACAAGCATAAGAACAAAGAGAATAGTCATTGCAATTGGCCTCAGTATCGAAGTTACATGCATAAGGATCAGTGCAACCAGGGATAGGATTGATTGAGATATATCCAGAACCATTGCCTGTTTCATCTGTATAGCCTTCTACAATAATTTCTCCACTTGGATTAGTCAGACTGAAATACATATTTGGCTCGGTAAGATAAATACCCAAAAAGTAACATCCATCGGCTAGGCAAGCGGTTGTTATACTTTGGTTTTCGCCGCTATTTGTAAAGTACGTGAAATCATTTGTGATGTACCAATATCCTGTGCCTTCATATTGAACGGTGTATTGATTATAGCAGCAAGAACCATTGTCAAATTGAGCTTCTGGATCATAATTGTCTGCTGCAGGATCTGTGCAACCTTGACAATTGTAAGTGCAAGAAAGCCAGTCAGGACATGTGCTTTCTGGATTGTAATTGCATGCTGTAGGGTCAGGACAACCAGGGGTTGCGTTTAGATTGAAGTTGCCATTTGAATTAGTAGAAATGCTTGACACGTTTAAATAGACAATGCTATTTTTTTCAATAACGATAGTAGTTGATAGGGCAGGATCAGACCCGAATGCTTCATATAAGTAACACGCATCTTCAAGGCATACTCCGAAAGGAACATTTGCTTGAGTGTACACAAATTCATCTGCGCCGTTTGAAATTCCCCAAATATGAATGTATGCATTCACATTAGTGGTAACAGTAGCCCAATTTTCCAAGGTGCAGCAAGTGCCATTCTCTATAGTAGCTGACGGATTGTAGTTTGGAGCGTTAGGATCAGTGCATCCTTGAATTACTTGAGAATAAGAAGAAATGGCGAATGATAGCAGCGCGATTATGGAGAGAAACTTATGCATTTGTGCCTTTGTTTAATGGGATGCAAGGATAAAGACTAATGCCGAGAAGAAAAGGTTGTTTAACATTTGCGTTAAAAAGTTAAACAATTTTTTTTATCCTTAAACATGTTAAGTTTTAATGGGCTTGCTTCGCAAAAGGTACAAAAAGCAAAAAATACCCAACAAAGCGGAATAATAGGGGTGTAAAATCAAAGAGCTTGATTTTAGAGTTGTCTACATTTGATTTGAAGGGAGTAGGGATATTTTCTTCTAGAGCATTAGGACAATATCCAAAACTCTAAGCGATCATTAGTTATTTAAGTAATCAAGAGCCTTACAACCCCGCAAACGAGTGGGGTTTTTGGTTTTATATTACTTAGGTATCGAGAAATGAACAGTAGTGCCTTGATTTACTTTAGAGTCTATTGTGATCGATCCATTCACTCTATCAATTAGGCGCTTCACCGTACTTAGTCCTACACCAGTGCCAAGATTTCCGAATCGATCTTGAGTGTTACCCGTTTTGAAAATGTCAAATATGGTACTCAACACGTCACCAGATATTCCATTGCCATTATCGGTTATGTCGAAGTGAAAATTTTTATTGTCCTCTGCGAATTCAATCTTAATCTCTACAATCTCAGATTCATTGTATTTAAGAGAATTCGAAATCAGATTAGAGAATATTTGATACAGAGCTGTTTTATTTGAAGTGATATAATGTGGTTTGTCAGGTAAGACAAATTGGCAATTATCAGGTTTGTCAAGTCCTCGAATAATCTCTTTCAGCAATACATCTAAATTGAACTCTTGCTTACTTGATTTTAAGGTATGATTGTCTTTCGCATGTATCAAGATATTGTCAATCATTTCCCTCATTGAGGTTGTGGTTTTGTTTATTAATGATACTAATTCTAGAGCTTCTGCTGACATATCTTTTGCAAAGTCAGAAGCAAGAATTTTTGTAATCATTGTCATATTGTTGAGCGGCGACTTTAGATCATGCGCGGCAACATGCGCGAAGCGTTCTAATTCTGTATTACGCACTTCCGATTCGCGCAATGCAAGGTTCAATTCGATACGAGTACGGTGAAAATCAAGAAAACGAGAAGCTTGGCGCGCTAGAAACTGGAGGCTGTTTAATTGAGATTCCGAAAGTTTTCGCTCTTTTGTATCAATAACGCATAACGTTCCAAGAGGCTGTCCTTCTAGAGAATTGATTGGTATGCCGAAATAGCTTTTCACAAAAGGTTCTCCAACAACGAATGGGTTTGTTCCAAAACGACCTTCTCGGTCAATATAATCTAAAATAAATGGTTGGTCGGGAGTCTCAATAGCAACCGAACAAAATGAGTATTCTCTATCTGTTTCTGTTATGTTCAAACCATGTGCAGATTTAAACCACTGTCTGTCTTTATCGACAAGTGTAAGCAAGGAAATGGGTGCTTCACAAATTGCTGTAGCTAACGCTGTGATTTCATCATATTGCACCTCGGGTTGGGTATCCAAAATATGATACTTTTTTAATGAGTCTAATCTTTCCGTTTCTTGAACAGATGGAAAAGGAATCATGCTGTGTCCTAAAAATAGTTATCTAAAATAATCCAGAGAGATATGGCTAAGATAATAACATCGACGATTAAATACGTATTGATTTAATGTTTTCTCGAATTTTTTGACCATTTCTTGTAAGCAAATTGTTCAATTCCATCATGTTTTGAACCGAATTCTCTTTGGTTACGCGGTCTATAGCAAGTTTTAAATCCGATTGATATTTATTTATTTGTTGGTCAAGAAGTTCTAAATTCTCAGAATATTGTTTTATTAAGCTACTATTCTTGTATTCCAAAGATTGAATTCTATTCCGAGCGTCCAGAAGTTGTGTTGTATTATGTCGAATGCTTTGATTTTGGACATCTGCCTCATGATTTGATCTTCCTTCGAGTTCGGTTAATTTCTTCTCTAAACTTGAAATGCGCTTGTTCTTATTAGAAGAAACAAGAATTATCAAAATCACTAGAAGGCATATACATCCTCCTAAAACTAAAGCAATAATTATTGGCGTGTTGGATTTGGCTTCAGGCTGCTTAACTATCACCTCTTTCGGCACCTCTTTTTTTACAGTTGCGGCCGCTAAGATTTCACGTTCAAATTGCTTGTTAATCTGGGAAATGGTGCTTTCAATTTCTTCTTGCTGTAATTTTAGCTCTTTTAATTTCTTTGTGTTTTTTGATAAAAGGCAGGCGTTTATCGCTTGATTAACAACAAAACTTTTCACTAAAATTTTATCGACTTCAGCTGTTTTTAAAATCGTTTCATTGATTGCTATTTCTGCATTTTTTTTATTGAAGAGCATTATTGAAACTTCCACAACAGCATTCATTTTGGCTACCTGTTCATCCATAGATTTCGGTTGAACAGAATTTAAGGAGTCTAAAATTTCTTTTTTAAGCTTCTTATTCTTTGTTGCTCGAACACGTGAACCAAAGGCAGAAAAATAGTTTGAAGCCATTGCGAATTCTGGGGAGATAGAATACCCTTCTCCTTGGTTAAATCTTTCAATATTCTGTCTTAGTTCTAAAGCTTTTCCAGAGGTTTCCTTTTCCAGCAAAGTCAATGCTGCGTCGGTTTTACCATTCTCAAAAAGGTTTTGGCAGAATGAAATTAGGCTATCGCTTTGTGGGTTTTGATATAATTTAATGAAATTTTGCGCGTCGTTTGACTGAGCAAAAACACATGTTACACTCAAAGAAAGAAATGCTAAGCAGACTATTTTTTTCATCAAAATTCTCGGTAATGGTTCAGCAGATATTGAATATATGGGTCAGAGTCATTCGATAGATTTACGGGCAAAAGATCAATTGGGATGGTCGGTTTTATTGGCTTTGCTTCGTATGAAAATGTATTGTCGTAGTTATATCGAATTGTAGCAATAGACACGCTTATTTTCGTATTCGGTAGCGAGTAGAGTGCAGGGTTTCCGAAGGTTCCGGTTACAGGTCCTAAGCAAGGTTCTCCTAAAATTTCGCCTCTTTTTTCTTCAAGAAAAGCATGGGTAAAATCTACTCCAGCACTAGCTGTTAATCCATTAATAAATAAGACACATTTTCCCGTATAAACCAATTCTTTATCTTGAATGGTGGGCTTGACAAAGTAGAGTGTGTCCATCTCACCAAGCGGCAGCGAGCTCCATTCAAGGAATCCTCTCACATCTTCATCTTCTTTAAAAAATACTTTAAGGATAAAACGTGAAAGCCCTTTTTGCAGATTCTTGTTTCTGTTTTTAGCGAGCTTACTGCTCTTTGCTATTATATTGGTTGGTGTGTTGTGTCCCTCAGCATTGAGAAATGAATACAACAATTCGACATTACTGCTTTGCCCTCCAGAATTATCACGAATATCTATAGCCAACACTTTAACATCTCGGTCATTTATTTTTTTAAAAGCACTTTCAAGAAACTTCTTGTATTTGTTTCTGTCAGAAGGGGCGAAGGTTCCCACTTTAAGAACAGCAACGCTATCTTGTCTGTAGAATGTAAGTCCTTGTTGTCTATCAAATTCCGTTTTCGAAAGTTGTTTCTGACGTTCTTCCCATTTTGTTTTTTTATAAAGCGGATATACAACGTGTTCGATAGTATCTGATCCGAATCTTTCGAAGTCGATCTTTACTGAATCGGGCATTGGATGATATAACCCAACTACAAAGGGGAAAACAGCATCTGCAATTCTTCGCTGACCTGTAATAGCATTTCCCTCGATGTTGGCATATTTGATTGCCTCAGTATATAACTTCGATGCATCCATATTATCGATGCAAAGTATTCTGCTTCCGTTGGGTATTAATTTATCACGATCAAGTTCAACGTACAATTCTCCATTTGCGCTGTGCATTCGAATAGGAATAAATCCTTTTCCATGATTGACTTGCATTTTTTGAATGTGATAAAAGTCAAGGCCAGTGTGAGAATCTCGCAATACATTCAAAGCTTGAGATACGATTACTACGTATTCGCCAAGCGTCATATCATTTTTAATGTTTTCTGCCGCTTTTGTGAACTCTTTATTGAATTCATCTTTTGTGCAAAAAGCGTAAGGGTTTGGATGACTATCTAGGATTGTTTTCTTCAAAGAGTAGATGTCATCAATAAGCTTTTGCTTAGCAAAGACAGAGTCAGGACTTAATTGTCCGAGGCTGCAAATGGAGAGTGTAAAAAGAACAGCAAATGCTGCGAGAGATTTGAACATTAATTTTGATCTATTTTTTTTACCATCGTAAGAATTGTCGCAAGCGCAACAGTCTCTCCTGTCTCATCATAGACATCTACCAAGAATTTTACAATACCTTTTGAAATGTCTTCAGGTGTTCTTTTTTCCTGGTCTACTTTTTCTTTTACGGTAAAGCGCACACCAATTGTCATTCCTGGATAAACTGGTTTTACAAAACGTGCTTCGTCCAAACCGTAATTGAGCAATACTGGACCTTTCTTTGGATCAACGAATAATCCCGCTGCTTTTGAAAGCACGAAATATCCGTGTGCTACGCGTCTTTCGAAAATAGTGCCTTCTAGTGAAGTAGCATCCATGTGTGCGTAGAAATTATCTCCAGATACGTTTGCGAAATTCACAATATCCGCATCAGTAACAGTATGCTTATGTGTGAATACAGTTTCACCAATTACAAGTTCTTCAAAGTGTTTTCTGAAAACGTGCGGCTGAGCTTCTGGTTGCTCAGCGCCATATTGATACACATTAGTTACGGCAGTAATAAATGAAGGAGAGCCTTGAATAGCTGTGCGTTGCATGTAATGAAGCACGCCTCTTTTTCCACCCATTTCTTCTCCACCGCCAGCGCGACCAGGACCACCGTGAACAAGAAGTGGCATAGGAGATCCATGTCCAGTGCTTTCTTTAGCACTTTCTCTATTGAGAATATGAATACGTCCATGATAAGATGCAGCACCAATCGTGAAGTCGCGCGCTATTTTCTTATCATACGTTACAATGCTGCATACGAGAGAGCCTTTGCCTAGTTTGGTTAATGCGATTGCGTCATCCAACGTTTTGTAAGGCATCAAAGTGGTGATAGGGCCAAATGCTTCTACTTCATGAGATGCCAAATTGTTGAATGGATCTTTGTTCAGTAAAAGAATAGGTGACATAAATGCACCTTTTGAATAATCAGCATCAACCAAGTTTATTCCTTCGGTGTTGCCATAAACAATTTCTGACTGAGTGGTAAGCTGACTCAGTTTGTCTAGAACATCTATTCTTTGTGACATTCCAGCAAGCGAACCCATGCGGACACTTTCGTTTCGTGGGTCGCCAATAACTGTTTTGCTGAAAGCTTGTCCTAATGCTATTTGAACATCCTCAATGTACTTTTCAGGAACAATTACACGACGAATTGCAGTACATTTTTGACCGCACTTCACTGTAACTTCTTTTCTAATTTCTTTGATAAAAGCGTCAAATTCTTCGGTGCCAGGAGCAGCATCTTCACCGAGTACGCATGCATTCAGGGAATCAGCTTCCATATTGAAAGGTACTGCTTCGTCTACTAGTCGCGCATGACGCTTAAGCGCCTTTCCTGTGGATGCACTTCCTGTGAAGGTGACAATGTCTTGTGACATCACGTGGTCAAGTATTCCTTCTGCACTTCCACAAATTAATTGCAGAGAGCCCTCAGGCAGAATGCCCGAAGCAATGATGTCGCGAGTAACTGCCTCGGTTAGATAGGATGTGATTGTTGCTGGCTTTACAACTGCAGGAACACCTGCAAGAAGATTAACTGCAATCTTCTCGAGCATTCCCCAAATAGGAAAATTGAAAGCATTGATATGAATAGCAACGCCTTCTTTTGGCACCATGATGTGGTGACCGATAAAAGTGCCACCCTTAGAAAGTTTGGCAGTTTCTCCGTCTACATAATAGGTTTCATTTGGAAATTGTCTGCGCAAACTTGCGTAAGCATATAGATTTCCTATTCCTCCGTCAATATCTATCCAACTGTCTATTTTAGTCGCGCCAGTGCGGTAGCTAAGTTCATAATAGGCCGCTTTTCTTTCTGAAAGAAACATCGCCAATGCCTTCAGCATGCGACCGCGCTCTTGAAATGTAAGTTTGCGAAGAGCAGGACCACCTGTTCTTCTGCCATAATCAAGCATGGCACCAAAATCTAGTCCGGCGGAACTTGCTGTTGTGATAATGTCGCCGCTAACCGCGTCGAATAATTGTTTGCCTTCTCCAGCGCCAGCTGTCCACTGACCAAGAGCATAATTTTGCAATGCTTTCATTTCCTGATTTTATTGACGCGAATTTGCTGAATATTACTTGAACTGACAACTATTCTTGAGCAGTGTTCTTCCTTTTCATCAACAGGTGATATACTCCCTTGGAAACGATGTTTTTACTGCTGCAAAGAGACATTTATCGACTAAAACATGAATAATTAGTAAAATTTCTTAATATTGTATAGAAATGAGGTTCTCGAATCTCATTGCCAAAACCAAAACAAATTTTAAATGAAAAGAATATTCGCTTTTGGAGCGGCTCTTTCACTGAGCGCTTCTGTATTTGCTACTGATGTTCAACTTATCGTTGAAAAAGTAGATAATCAAGGAGTTGTTGCTGGAAATACATATAGAATCTATGCGCAACTGCCAAGTGTACAACATTCATTGCACGCAGTATGGGGTGATAGTCAAAATCCAATTTCAATTCATTCAACTGCGCCTTTCTACCAAAATGAAATGGGTGCTCACAACAGTTCTGCGATACATCCAAATGTCACAGCTCTTTATCCAGCATTAAAGTACGATTCATATATCACACTTGGATATTCAGATGCGATAGACAATACAGTTTGGGATATTGGATTCGACTTTTCGAATTTCAACAATGGTGGCGATGTGAATTCATCCAACGGAGCTTGGTTTCTATTGCCAGACGACGAGAAGTGTTCTCCGAATAGTGCCAATCTTGTATTGATTGCTCAATTGACAACAACTGGAACTGCA
>JBIIBU010000320.1:0-2508 GCA_044239235.1 Flavobacteriales bacterium | reverse complement strand
TTTTATAGCCACACCAATCGGTGGAACAGGAGCTATCACTGCTGTTTGGAGTGATGAATACGTTGGACTAGAACGCACGAATATTGAGCCTAGTAGCTATATTGTTATGTTCACAGATGAAGCTGGATGTTTGGTAGAAGACATATACGAAATCACTGAACCAGCGGAGCTAGTAGGAACACTAGATATAGATGACATGCTCCTTTGCGTGGGCGCAACAGCACAAGTAGAAATAGGATCGCTTGGAGGAACTGGAACCGTAACAGGAACGGGAAGTTTCGAATATCCTGCAGGTGATTACAGCATTTCACTTGTAGATGAAAACCTATGTTCTATAAATGTGGACTTTATTATTGAGGAATCACCTGCATTCTCTGTAGAAGGAAGTGCTAATGCAATTCCTTGCGTTGGCGGATCGACTGACGTCGTATTTACTGCAACAGGTGGAGTTCAACCTTATTTTACACTTCTTGATCCGATTACCATCAACATACCGGGCACATACAACTATACCTTTTTAGACGGAAACGGATGTGAAAGTGCTATTGAAGTAATTGTTGAATCAACTGATGGCTTCACTATCTCTTCGAATGTGCTCAATTCAAATTGCTTCAACTCATGCGATGGAAGTATTGCACTTACAATCGAAGGTGCTCAAGGAAATGCAACAGCTTCTTGGAACAATGGTTCAGAAGGTTTGACTATTGGAAACTTATGCGCAGGAACTTTTGAAGCAACTGTTACCGATGAAGCAGGCTGCACTATTATTGACAACTTCACCATCACTGCACCAACGGATGTTATTTCAATTATTGAATTTGATCCTATTCTATGCAATGGAGCAACGACTACGTTAACCGTTACAACAACAGGTGGCACAGAGCCATATACTTACACATGGAGTGGACAAAATGTGACTACAACAATTCTTGCCGACGCAGGCGAATACACGCTTGTGACTACAGACAATAACAATTGTTCAACCGGTTCGATATCTTATACTATCGACGAACCAACAGCACTTTCATACGTTGTAGATTTATTTGTGCCAGGAGGTTTTGGAACAGGAATAGTAGAAATAACAACTAACGGTGGAACTGCTCCTTACACATGGGCATGGTCAAACGGCGACGAGACAGAGGACACTTTCCTTCCAGAAAATTCTACGAGTACTTGCACTATTACTGATGCAAATGGATGTAGTCTGACAACAGAAGAATTTATAACACTAGACTCAGTTGACGAAATTGCAAACGCATCACTATCTGTATATCCAAACCCTGCTAATAACACACTTAATTTCCAATTAAACCGAACAAACATTCGGTATACAAATTGGACATTAATCAATAATCTTGGTGCTGTAGTATTGACCGATCGTGTTAATACTGGAGTTAACACAATTGATGTATCCAAACTCTCAGAAGGAGTTTATACAATCAAGCTTTCTAATCAAGAAAATGTAATTGCGAAAAAAGTAATTATCGAATAATACTATTTGAACAAGTTCAGAAGTTCGCGTTCAATCAAGCGCATATCGATACTCATGTATCGATCTTCATCAGTCGCTTTGATTAGTTCGCGAACTTTTGAATGAAGTTCTTCTACTGCGGGAGAACTTTTCAAAGGCCTTCTAAACTCCAAAGCTTGAGCAGCGCTTTGCAATTCTATTGCAAGAATGCGTCGATAATTCTGAAGCACTCTCAAACATTTCGTTGCGGCATTTGCACCCATCGACACATGGTCTTCTTGGCCATTACTACTATCGATAGTATCTACAGAGGCAGGAGTACAAAGCTGTTTGTTTTGACTCACGATACTAGCGGCAGTATATTGAGGAATCATGAAGCCGCTGTTCAATCCAGGATTGCTGACTAAGAATGGAGGCAAACCTCGTGTTCCGCTAATCAACTTATAGATTCTTCTCTCTGAAATACTACCAGTTTCCGCCAATGCGATTGCTAAGAAATCAAGTGATAGCGCTAATGGCTGCCCGTGGAAATTTCCACCACTAATTATCTTTCCTTCTTTTGGGAAAATGATTGGGTTATCAGTAACAGAATTGATTTCAATCTCAACTGTATTTTTCACATTATTCAACGCATCCCATGTAGCTCCGTGAACTTGGGGTATGCATCTAAAACTATATGGATCTTGAACGTGTTCTTTTTCTCGTGTTATAATTTGACTTCCTTCAAGAATTATCTTCATTCTTGATGCCACAGAACGTTGGCCATTGTGATTTCTAATTGCATGAAGCAAATCATCAAATGGTTCAGGACGACCGTCAAAACCTTCGAGCGACATGGCAGCAATTACTTCACCGCCTCTTAGAAGATTCTCCCCTTCAATCAAACAAAAAGCCGCGTAAGAACTCATGAATTGAGTCCCATTAATTAGTGCGAGTCCTTCTTTGCTTTTTAGTCGAATCGGTTCCCAATTCATTGCTTTAAGCATGTCAGAAGCGGCGGTCTTTTTGCCATTCATCCAAACTTCGCCTTCGCCGAG
>JBIIBU010000319.1:0-2515 GCA_044239235.1 Flavobacteriales bacterium | reverse complement strand
ACAATCAAGCGTCAGCAAGATATTTTATCACGACTTCTAAAAGCCGAAGATGCGGAAAGAACTAGAGAGCAGGATAACCAGCGCAAATCAAATGAAGCAAAGGATTATCCTATTGGCAATCCGCAGAAATATGAAGAGTACATTAAAAAGAAACAGCAAGAGACTGAATTGCTGCGAACTGTGCCGCCATCATTGCGCCCATACTACAAGGGCAAAGTGAATGAGTATTTTAATAAGCTCGGAAAAGAGTAACACAACCTCGACATTTTGCGGGGCATCAACTATCTTGGCGCCTCAAATCTGTCGATATGTCGAAATCAAATAAACTTACTGTTTGGATTTTTATAGCACTAGTTATTGGTGTTATTACTGGTGCAATATTGAATTCTCAGTATCCCGCACCTCCTGTCAAAACATACGAGGAGGCCATTGCAAGCCTTGATTTAAAACTCAAAGAAGAAACAGACCACAGTAGTTTAAGTGTTCAGCTGGAAAAAGTCTTGGCTGATTCGACACTCGATCAAAAATCGAAGTGGGAGAAGACCAACGAGATTATTTCCAAAGAAAGAAAAAGAGGAGGGTTTGCAGAAGTAGCCTTAAAAGCCGCTTCACGTGAAGAATCGATGAATCCGGTGTTGAAGAATATTTTGGAGGTAATTTCAATACTGACGGATATTTTTCTTCGACTTATAAAGATGATTATTGCGCCGCTTGTATTCTCTACACTTGTTGTAGGCGTTGCGAAACTTGGTGACCTAAAGGCCGTAGGTCGAATTGGAGGAAAGACAATGCTTTGGTTCATTTCGGCATCTTTTGTTTCATTGTTACTGGGCTGTCTTCTGGTGAATCTTTTCAAGCCCGGACTTATGATGGACCTTGAACTTCCAGCGGCTACAATGGATGCTGGTATCGATAAGGGCACAATGACTCTGAAAGGTTTTATTACGCATATCATTCCAAGCAGTGTGATAGAGGCAATGGCCACGAATGAAATTCTTCAAATAGTAATATTTTCCCTATTGTTCGGAGTCGCAACTGCAGCGATTGGTAAAATGGGTGACCCGATAATTAAGGCGCTTGATTCGGTGGGCCACGTAATGCTTAAAGTGACATCAATGGTGATGTACGTTGCACCTTTCGCTGTTTTTGCCGCAATGGCTTCTGTAGTAGCTAAAAAGGGGTTGGGGGTTCTTTCTACCTATGCCATTTTTATTGGAGAATTCTACACAGGGCTTTTATTGCTTTGGGTCATCTTGTTTTTCGCGGGTTGGCTATTGATTAAGGGAAGAGTAAAGACATTGTTTTCGAGAATAAAGGAACCGCTTCTCTTGGCTTTTTCAACCGCATCGAGCGAGGCTGCATATCCGAAGATGATGGAAGAACTAGAGCGCTTTGGATGTAATAATCGAATTGTTAGTTTCACGCTTCCACTGGGATATAGTTTCAATCTTGATGGCAGTATGATGTATATGACCTTTGCTAGCTTGTTTATAGCGCAGAGCTACGGAATCGATATGCCGCTCGATAAGCAGATGTTAATGCTGCTGACCCTCATGATTACCAGCAAAGGGATTGCAGGCGTTCCTAGGGCTTCTCTGGTCGTTATAGCGGGCACTCTTGCGTCTTTCGACATACCTGAAGCGGGATTATTACTTCTTTTGGGCGTAGATCATATTTTGGACATGGGAAGAAGTGCCACAAATGTGGTTGGAAACGCTGTTGCTACCGTTGCTGTCAGCAAATGGGAAAAAGCCTTGAAAGATTAACAATTCACAAACACTCAATTTTAGGGTATAAACCGCCCATTTCTGGAATGGGCTACTGGAGCGGATTTCAGCCTGGTGAAGTTGTGACCAAAGGCAATTATTAGTACTTTAGAGTCAACATTTTTGCATACATGGACAAGGCACTAACACCCGAACAGGAGTTTCTTAGAGCTGTTGGGATTAATATTCGAAACCAAAGAAAATCAAAAGGGTATACCCTTGAAGCTCTTGGCGAAGACATTGGTCTTGACAAATCCAATACTTACAGAATTGAAAAGGGTAAGAATATTACTCTACTAACATTACTTAAAATTGCATTGTTTCTTGACGTAAACCCCGAGGAGCTGCTGAAGACTGACGTTCAAGTAGCTGTTGAGGATGCAGAGAGATTTATTGCAATTAAAAAAGCTTCTCGAAAGAGAGCCGCTGTGAGCGCTTAAAACTATTGAAACACTGCAAAAAAGGCCCCGATATTTCGAGGCCTTTTTTGTTAGATATACATCTTGTATTATTTCTGTTCAGGAGCAATTTCTAAAACTGGAGCAGCGCCGGTAACAACATTACAATTTCCGGTAGCTGCAATGATAAGTGGATCGGTCATAGCCGCTTTCGCCTTTGCATTTTCTGGATCAAGCTCTTGAACTTTCAACCAAGCTGCTTTAGAACATTCGTAGTTCTTTTGAGTCAAGTAGTAAAAACCATAGTATGAATAAGTTTCAATCAAGTTTTTCTTGTTGGTCTCAATCACT
>JBIIBU010000318.1:0-2517 GCA_044239235.1 Flavobacteriales bacterium | reverse complement strand
GAATAAGGGCATCCTGAAGGCGAAAGGGGAGTATCTGATTTTTTTAAATAGTGGCGATTCATTTATTGATAATGATATTGTCAGAAGGGTCTTTGCTGAGAATAACACCTCGGATATTATCTATGGGCATGCAGAAACACCCGTTGGAATTCGAAGATATCCGGAGAAATTGGACATCTCATTTCTCGCTAGAAAGTCTCTGAATCATCAAGCAACATTTATTAGTAAGAATTTATTTGACACTATTGGTTTGTATGATGAAAAAAATCGATTCGAATCAGATTGGGAGTTTTTTATGCGAGCAATTTTGATCAATAAGTGTAGCACTTATTGTTTTAACCATGTTATTTCATTTTTCGAAATGGGTGGTCTTAGCTCTAATCCGAAATTTAATGAAATTAAATACAAGGAGAAGAAAGAAGTAATTCGCAGGGTTTTGCCAGAATTGGCCGATTGGTATTCAGATTACATCGATTTGCATCAATCCAAACGTGCTTTAGAAGCAAAATCATTGGGTGTTTTTTATAGGATGGCAGATAAGATTACAAACTCCACACTGATTAAGTTTTTACAACGCATAAGAAAGAAGCCGATTTCCTGATTGGAGATTTTCAATGCCCAAAGGTTCTTCTGAAAGGGAGTAATTTTATAAAGTGATCATTCAAGATCTGTCCATAATTCGTGGTGTCTTTATAAGACGTATGTCTCAATATTGTTCCGCACATTTTTTCGGCAATATCTGAAGGATCGATAGGGTTGAAGTATGTGGCTTTGTCGCCCATTTGTCTCTGATGTCCTGGCAGATTGCTGCAAAGAACGGGGCATCCCAATGCATGCGCTTCTAGTAATGGCATATTGGTCGGACCTAATAAAGTTGGCATAACAACGGCGATAGCATTCTTGTATAATGCAAATACTTCTTCGTCTGAAATGAAGCCAACGAAAAGCACTTTTTCTGAAAGATTTAATTTCGAAACAAGTTTCTCTATATATTTTTTATTCCCTTTATCAGAGCCACTAAGAACTAATTTAACATTGGGATTTTTTTGCGAAACGAGCGCGAATGCATGTACTAAAGCATAGTGATTTTTATGTGCCCAAAATTGCGCTGGGTAGAAATAGAATTGGCCATTTTCAAGTGACCATTTTTTTAGAATATCACTTTGCATCGCTAATGAAACATCCATTCCAACTACTTTTCCAGGCATCAATGGCAGCACAAACATGCGCGCTTTGTCTATGCGCTCATGAAATACCAATTCATCAACACTTGTTTCACTTTCGGTAAAAATGGCGAAAGCTTTTTGCAATTCTATGCGATGATATTTTTCACGCTTCTCGAAATTGCCGTTTTGTGTTGCCTCAGGAAATGCAAACATCGTTTTATGACCCAGATCCCAATGTGTCATGATGTAAGGCATATTATAAGGGTTGCTCTCTGGCTTGAGATAGTAGATTAAATCAATGGCGTTTTCGTGGAGAAAAGAAACAACTTTTGCATTGATTGCACTTTGCTGCGCCTCAATCATTTCTTTCATCATCTTTGTTCCCGAAGGCAAAAGGGATGAAATTTTTAAGCGCAATTTCTTTCCGAAACTCCAACACTCAGAGATGAATTGATTCTTTGGAATGTGCAGAAAACTCTTCGAAAAGGAGTTTGTTCCAAGTTTTGCTTCAGAAATAAAAACAATTTCAATTCGCTCTTCAAAAGCGTGTTGATCAATGAGCTCAATGAGTTTTGAAGCATAGCTATATCCTCCGCCTACTTGAGGTTTGTAATCGGCATCCAGATAAACGGCTATTTTCAATTTATCCATTTACAAGTGTTTCAATAACGATATTAATCTCTTCATTGGTTAATCCAAGACCGCTTGGAACATAGAATCCGTTGCGTGCAATTTTTTCAGCATTGGGATACGTTTCATTTGAAAACAAGCCCATTTTTTGAAATACAGGTTGCTCGTGCATGGACCAAAAGAACGGTCTTGTGCCAATTTGTGCTTTACTCAATTTCGCACAAGTGGCTTCGCAGAGTTCTTGAGATTCGGCAACAAGTCCGAAAACCCAGTATATATTTTCTGCGTAATCGGTTTGTGCCAATGGCAACTGAAAACCTGATAAACCGCTAAGACCATCTTGATATGCTCGACCAATTTCTCTCTTGCGAATGATGTGAGCGTCAATTCTTTCTAGTTGAGCTAGTCCTAATGCTGCTTGCAGATTCGTCATTCTATAATTCCAACCAATTTCTTGATGTACAAATCTGCGCCCTGGTTCGAATGCAAGATTGCGCAGTTTACGGCAGCGTTCTGCAGTCTCGTCATCATTGCATACAATCATCCCGCCTTCACCGGTAGTGATGTGCTTGTTGGGATAGAAACTGAAAATACTGATATCTCCAAAACTTCCGCAAGGACGGCCTTTGTAGGTTTGACCATGCATTTCTGCAGCGTCTTCAATAAGTTTCAAATTGTATTTTTTACAGATATCCAATACGGGGTCCATATCGACTGGAAG
>JBIIBU010000317.1:0-2521 GCA_044239235.1 Flavobacteriales bacterium | reverse complement strand
GCTTTGAATAACGACATGATTGATACTCTTCCAATTAAGAAGGGTAAAACCAAGGTTTCTCAAGTCTTTCTCAATTATGCTATTATTCAATTTGAAAATAGTTTTTATTTCAAAAAGAGAGATGATTCAAGCATCTGGAAGGGGTTGTATGACTTTCCTTTAATTGAATCATCAGAGAGAACTGCCGGTGAAGTCCTAATTGAACAACTTTTCGCTACACTGGAACTACCGAAAGGAAGTGTTTTTGAGAAAAAGTCACCTGAAATTATCCATTTACTCTCTCATCGACGCCTTTCTGTATGTTTTTATCATATAAGTCTAAAGAATAAATGGAATAAAGCCCCCGAAGGTGTTTTTCTGATGAATTTTGAAGAATGCAGCAAAAAGGGACTGCCAAGAGTGATCGAAAAGTATTTAAAAGATATTAACTGGTATGAATAAGTTGAATATCATATAAACCGCGTCACCCTAAGGGAAAGTGGTATATTTGCCATGTTCAATTATTAATTAACCAGTTAATACCAAAAACAATGGCTAGTGTAAACAAAGTGATCCTTATCGGAAATCTCGGTGCGGATCCAGAAATTAAAACTTTCGACAATGGTGGTCAAATTGCAAAATTTGCTATCGCAACAACTGAGCGCTGGAAAGACAAAAATTCTGGCGAACAGAAAGAACTTACAGATTGGCACAACATCGTAGTGCGCGTTCCTGGTCTCATTAAGGTAACTCAAGATTATCTTAAGAAAGGAATGAGCGTTTACGTTGAAGGTCGCCTTCGTAATCGTCAGTATGAAGTTAGTGGTGAAAAGAAATACATCACAGAAGTTCATATTGAAGAACTCACTATTCTTACTCCGAAGAATACAAATGGAACAAGCGCTGCACCTCAATCACAATCAGCGCCAATGCCAGTGAACTCTGGTGCTCCAGTTGCACCGCAAGTAGAAGACGATCTTCCATTTTAATGGACAAATCGTATCATGTTGAACTAAAACAAATATTTTGGAAACTACCGGAACAGTTTTTCTGGACGTAATAATATTAAGTTTTCTCAGCAGCGCAGGCCCATTGGTGCTTGTGCTGTTGCTGTTATTGTGCAGTGCCATGATTAGCGGAAGCGAAGTAGCACTTTTTTCAATTACACCAGCACAAAAAGCAGAACTCAAAGAAGCAAAAGATAAAAGCAGTCAAACCATCATCGAATTGCTTGAAAAGCCTGATAAAGAAACAGGACCAAAGCGTTTGCTTGCAACCATACTTATCGCCAACAATGCTGTGAACATTGCCATTGTTTTAGTATCTACACAGTTGGCGGCAACATGGTTTCCTGCAGAGCAATA
The DNA here is from genome assembly GCA_044239235.1 of Flavobacteriales bacterium. Classification (GTDB taxonomy): domain Bacteria; phylum Bacteroidota; class Bacteroidia; order Flavobacteriales_D; family Sanyastnellaceae; genus JAIXWP01. The sequence continues at coordinate 1,178 of JBIIBU010000317.1, read as the reverse complement.
TCCTGATTGGGTTAAAACACTTATCGATGTCGTTGCAATCACTTTTATATTGGTTCTTTTTGGTGAAGTAATTCCTAAAGTGTATGCTACAGGAAATAACCTGAAAAGCGCGCGCTTCATGGCTTTTCCTCTTGTAATTATTCAAAGAATATTTGCGCCTCTTACTCTTTTCTTAATGAAGACTAGTAGCATTCTTGAAAATAGATTGAAAGCAAATACTTCAAGCAACATCACCGTTGATCAATTAGGTCACGCACTCGAACTGACCCAAGACGACAATTTATCTATCGAAGAAAATAAAATCTTAGAAGGAATTGTCACTTTTGGCGCAAAAGAAGTAAGTCAGGTCATGACTCCAAGAACAAGTATAGTTGCGCTTTGGGAGGATGATTCGTACGAGGAAGTGTTGGCAACCGTATTGGACAAAGGGTACAGCAGAATGCCTGTTTTCAAAGATTCACAAGACCAGGTTGCTGGGTTTTTATTTATAAAAGATTTGCTTCCTCATTTGGAAGAGCTGGATTTTGATTGGCGAAAGCTCATTCGTCAACCCTTTTATGTGCCAGAGAATAAAAAAATTGATGATCTATTGAAACAGTTTCAATCGGAAAAAGTCCATCTTGCAATCGTTGTTGATGAGTATGGGGGAACCTCTGGATTGATCACTCTTGAAGATATTCTAGAAGAAATTGTCGGAAATATTAGCGATGAATTTGACGATGAGGAAATTCATTTCTCTAAGTTGGATGAGCGCACTTTTGTATTTGAGGGAAAAACTCAACTTGTAGATGTCTATCGTGTTTTGGATATAGATAATACTGCTTTTGTGGAATCAAAAGGAGATTCATCAACACTCGCGGGATTTGTCATTGAACAGGCTGGACGAATTTTGATAAAAGGTGATGAAATAGATTTCGAAGGTTTCACTTTTACTATTGAAGCAGCCGACAAGAGAAAAATTAAGCGTATAAAAATTACACTTCCGACTCCTAATGAATAAGTTGAAATTGGTCTGGACCTGCGGAGTTCTCTTTGCAATTGCAACCCTTGCATCATGCGGGGATACCGCAATTCCGAAGCCTGCAGGATATTTCCGCATTGATTTGCCTGAGCATAGTTATACCCGATTTAATTCGGATTGTGACATGAGTTTAGATGTTCCAAATTATACGCGCGTT
>JBIIBU010000316.1:0-2542 GCA_044239235.1 Flavobacteriales bacterium | reverse complement strand
TATTTTCGCTCATTATTTCTCCGGAATAGGAAAACATTATCATAATGGAATAGCCTCAGCCATCGGCTTCGCCATCGGGCTTCCCTCCTCTATTCTGCTAATTTCAAATATGGGCATAGAAGGCGCAGCCGCCGGAATCTCCATTTCCTTCTTCATCCAAGTTTTGTACTTTGTCTGGTATTGGCGAAAAGAACGACCAACGACCAGTGACCGACGACTGGTGACGAGTGACTGACGACTGGTGACCGGTGACTGATGACGAGTGACGAGTGACAAATCAAATTTTACAAGATTCAATATTTGGAGCATCCTCAGTGTTAAAATATTTTCTTCGAAAAAATATCTTTCCTTCTATAGGCATTGACTAAACTGCGTCCATACTTGGTCTTCAACAAAGCGTGGTTGGTCACCTATAGTGGTCAGTCACTGGTCGTCGGTCACCGGTAGCCGGTCACTAGTCACTAGTCACTAGTCGTTGGTCACCGGTAGTCGGTCGTCGGTTATTGCAAATCGAAAAGATCTTTCACTCCTGGCGTTCTGTCGACCATGAAGCCTTCGGCGAGAAGATAACCACTTGGTCTGCCAAATTCCATTGCTCTAGATTTTAAGAAATCAAAAAACTCGGAACCTGAAATTGGTGTCACCGGTTCTTTTGAATTGGGATCGAAAAACTGCGAAGCATAAGCTTGTAGTGATTCCATCTTAATGTCCCAGAATTCAGTAATGTCGACCACAAAATCTGGTTTATTGTAATAATCTTGATTAAACATGTAAACAGCCTTCGGTCTCCAAGGTGCCTGGCCTGTTTCAATCCTTCTCAAACCGCTGTAAAAACAAGCTTCACGCACTAGTTTCGAAGCTCTTGCATGATCAGGATGACGATCGTGTGGAGCATTTGTTAGGACTATCTCTGGCTGATAAGCTCTAATTTTTTCAATCACTTTTAACATGGAGTCCTTGTCAGAAGTGAAGAAACCGTCAGCTAATCCAAGATTATCCCTCGTTGAGATTCCAAGAATGCGCTGTGCGTTAGCCGCCTCAACCAATCGCAGCTCTCCCGAACCCCTACTTCCCAACTCCCCCATAGTTAAGTCTACGATACCCACTTTCTTACCCTGAGCAATTGATTTAGCTACGGTTCCACCAGCACTAATCTCCACATCATCGGGGTGAGCAGCTATTGCAAGAATGTCCAACTTCATGATTTCCAATTGCTTTAATTAATTAATCGTTGCAAAGTTACGCAGTGAAAGCCTTTCTTAACATTTAGCATGTCAATAGATTTACTCAACGGTTGAATTGCCCTATTTGTCGACGTTTTAGCAATGGTTGCCTAATATTAACGTTTCATTTACAAGATAATTTAGGCTATATAGGAATGAAAGAATACTTTTGCCCCCGTAAATGAATAACCTGTCGACATATCTAGTTATGGTAGCCGCGCTTTTCGCTTCGTCCGCTTTTGGGCAAGTAGAATCGGCACTTGAACTGATGTCTGACACTGCTTCATGGCAGAACTATGAGCCACATGTCGGCGGTTCGTCAATGGAAGAAAATGAGGACATTCCATTATATTCAGAAGAAAGTTTAGACTTGGGATTATGGACTCTTTCTGATTCTATAGCGAGAATTCCAGCTTATAACGAGTATTGCAGTTGGGACACTAAAAATCTCTTCGCTGAAAAAACCGGCAAAGAAGAAGTTAACGCACCAATCGCCTTCACACTTTGTCACGAAGCTTGTGATTTTGTCTACCCAGCAAATGGAATTATTACATCACCATTTGGTCCACGTTGGGGCCGCATGCACTATGGCTTAGATATCGATCTCGAAACTGGCGATCCCGTCTCTGCAGCTTTTGAAGGCATGGTAAGAATTTCTCAAACCCATGCTTCTTATGGCAATGTCGTAATTATTCGCCATTCGAACGGATTGGAAACACTCTATGCCCATCTTTCACAGCGTCATGTAAAACCTGGCGACTATGTTCAAGCTGGCGATTTGATTGGACTTGGCGGAAACACTGGACGTTCTTACGGTTCTCACCTTCACTTCGAAGTGCGTTACAAAGGAGATGCAATCGATCCAAACTTACTTGTTGATCCAAACCAAAAGTCATTGCGCGATTGGGAATTTGTGCTTCATAAATTCCACTTTACTTACACTTCCCCAGAGTATGACAAAGCAATGGCAGCGCGCAAAGAATCTGTAGGTTCAGGGGCTAAAAAATACCATTCTGTGAAACGTGGAGAAACCCTAAGTTCTATCGCTAGGAAGCACGGAACATCCGTTTCCTCGCTTTGTAAATTGAACCGAATCAGAGAGTCAGCAATGATTCGAGAAGGTCAAAAGCTCAGATATAGATAAGAAAATCCTCTACAAATTTATATATCAAAGCCCTCTGTATCAACAGGGGGCTTTTTTTTGTTTAATCTTTTATCCTCTTTACCGAACAAAACATTAAACATTCTGTTGTAATTTCACAGATGTTGAACAATAATAAAATCATCATAATCGGAGGCGGGTTCGCAGGGCTCTCTGC
>JBIIBU010000315.1:0-2544 GCA_044239235.1 Flavobacteriales bacterium | reverse complement strand
GCCTACATGCCAGGACTTTTGCCAAGTGAAATATCTACGAAATCTATTCTCATCAACGTTGATCACACTACACCGATTATTTCTGTAGTAGTTGACCCAGCGCATCTTTATGGCGCAACAGGAATTTTCGACAACTGGGGAACAGATTGGGAACGATTCGCACAAATCGCTTATTTCGATTCTTCTTCTACTCATCCGTTGTTGTTTGAACGCAGCACATCTATGCAAATAGACGGAGGCTGGGGCGGAAGCCGCTACCACCCACAACACTCATTTAGACTTGAGTTGGCTAAAGGTGCTCTTGGAGAGACTCCTGTAGAATTGCCCCTCTTACCAAATCGACCTGAACGCGAAAAATACAGCAAGCTTTATTTGAGAAATGGTTCAAACATGTGGCTCGCATATCCTTGGAAAGATGCCATGCACGTGGAAATGATGATGGGCGAAACAAATGGCTATTTCTCAGCAATGCGCCCTGCGGTGGTTTACATCAACGGAAATTACTTTGGCGTTTACGAAATGCGTGAAAAATTGGATCGCGAATATTTCGAAGTTTATGATAATTGCGAGGGTTCTCCAATGGATAACTTGACCCAAAGCGCTTGGTATGGTGGTCAGCTTCGCGCGAATGAAGGGGATATCATGAACTATGTGGATTCATTCAATAGCTTCAGTGCTCTTAATCCGACTTCTTCCAACTATTTAGAAGAGGCTGATCAGATCTATGATATGGAATACCTCACCGACTATATTATCGGTGAAGCATGGGTAGGAAATACAGACTGGCCAGGAAACAACATCCGTATTTATCGTTCGGATTCTACATTCAATCGCTGGAGATTTGTGACCATTGATTTAGAATTGGCTCTTCAACCTTATGGCTGGAGTGACTGTTACTTCAATGGATTGAACCATGCTATCGGGCATGGTGAAGGGCATTTTTATGTTGGCCCTTGGGTGAAAAGTTTGCAGAATGAGGAGTATCGAAATTTCTTTATCAATCGCTACGCAGACATACTTAACACTTCATATCGCCCGGAGAGATTATTGGCGATGTCAACGAATTATTTTGAACGTTGGGCTCTTGAAATGCCTCAAGAATTTCAAGTGTGGGTTAACAATTGGGAAGCGCCCAATTATATGACGAATTTGTATAACGCACTGCTAATTCACCAAGACGAATTGGTGTGTAAATCAGAAAATGCGTTTAGTAACATTCAAGAGTCTTTCGCGCTTGATGGCACATTCAATGTCACTCTAGATGTTTTACCTGCAGGTGCTGGAAAAATACATATCAATTCTATAACACCCTCTGAATTCCCATGGGACGGCATGTACTTCGATAATATTCCTGTAACCATCAGTGTGGAGGCAAACGAGGGTTTTGCTTTCAATCATTGGGTTCCAAATCCTGTTATAACTGATATTAATGATCCAAATTTCGAGGGACCAATTAGCGCAAATAACATCAACTTTACAGCTGTGTTTAATGGGCTAGTAGGGGTGGAGGAATTGACTCCTGCAGAAGTGAATACTGTTCTTTCGGTTTATCCGAATCCCGCGTCAAACGTTATTCAGCTTGAAAACTCTGGAAAACGCATCGTGAAGTGGGAGATGTACAGCACTTCAGGACAATTGATCAAATCGAGTGGCCTAAACACGAGCTCACATCGACTAATTGTTGATTTGAGCGATGTGGCTCCTGGAGCGTATTTGTTCAAAGCAATCTATCTCGATGGATCTACAGATGTTAAAAATTGGATGAAGTTGTAAGTGACTTAAAGGTATAAATAGGTTTCAATCACCTAGATTCTCTATTTTTACTTACTAAAATTATACCCATGAAGGCTTTCTACAGGCTTGCATCGTTTGTGCTATTCATTTCTTTGGCGCTTCAAAGTTTCGCTTTTCGCGCTTATTTTGACTACCGTGTTTTTCATGCTCCAGGCCAAGGTCCCTATGTGGAGTTTATGACTTCATTTGATGGAACAAGCTTTGAATTGGCTCCGAATGGTGCCGCAGATTCATTGTATCAATCGAAAGTGCAAATGACTTTGATTGTTACCCAAGCAAACGTTGTTAAGGATTTTAGAAAAATTATAGTCGATGGTCCAAGTGTTTCTAAAGCAGAGCCCGCGGATTTCTTTTCACTGGAAAGGTTTATTCTTCCAAATGGAACATACAATTTGGAAATCGAAATTGTGGATTTGAATTCGACTACTCAACTTCCGGAAACCCTTGTTCAAAAAATAGTAATCAATAATTCGGAAACAACTCCATTCATTTCTGATATTGAATTTGTAAGTGCTTATTCCAAGACTACAGATCAGAATGCATTTAGTAAAAGTGGTTATGACTTGATTCCTTATTTGAGCAGCTATTTTCCATCGGATGTCAAGAATATCATATTCTATTCAGAGGTATACAACACCAATTTATACCCCGGTCAAGACGAGGCTTTCATCTTGGTGACAACAGTGGTAGATAAATTTTTAAAAGAAGTTCCAGATTCAAAACGCATTAAGCGCTTGACAGGAAAGGATG
>JBIIBU010000118.1:0-5964 GCA_044239235.1 Flavobacteriales bacterium | reverse complement strand
GTCCACCCAATAGTTGACACAAATAATAAAATAAATCAAGAAGAAAGCAAAGAATGCAGCGATGGCCCAGTCGCGACCAAAATATTGCATCATCAACCAAAACGCAATCAAAATAAAGGGCAGTACCTCCCATTTCGAAAGACGTTTGATCATTAAGTAATAAGCTACAAAACCTAAAATGAAAGGGGAGATGTAGTTGAAGATAAAACGGTCGTCGGGAAATGCAATATTGATCCCAGCCATAACTGCAATCCAAGTAGCACGCTTCCACCACAAATCACTGTTGATCCAAGAAAAGGTGAGTGCGATTAATAAGTAGTACTGAAACTCGATTGCTAGCGTCCAAAATATTGGATTGTACCATTCTTGTCCCGCAATGTGCGACATATATAGAAAATGCGAAAAGAAGCGCGCTGGTTCAATAACGAAGTCCGTGTGGTCTTTGATTGCATATGCAAGTCCGGAAAGCAAAATGAGGGCTAACGTTGCCACATACGGCGGCTCAAGTCGAATCAAGCGCTTCGCCATGAAAGTGGGAAACTTACTAAGCTGATACCCCGATTTATTCATCGCAAATGGCAACACAAAACCAGAAATAACGAAGAAGACAAATACTCCTGTAGGACCATAAAGCGACAATTGTTTCACAGGATTTCCATCGGCCAACAGAGGTCCTTCAGGATTAGAATGAGTGGCCAAATGAAAGACAGCAACCATCAAGGCCGCAATCCCCCTCAACATCTGCACCGAGTCGTAACGCTGACTTCCACTCATGCCGCGAAGTTACTCTTCAAAACGGTTCCTGAGCCGGTAGAAGGATTGATTTTTGATTTTTGATTGCTGATTTTTGATTTAGTATTACCGAGCGTTTGAAATCGGACTGGCATTCCATTTCCCTTTTCGAAATCAGGAATCCGGAATCCGGAATTTGAACTCATTTGGGTTCACTCGGGTGCATTTGTTTCCATTTGGTTTAACTTTTCCCTTTCGAAATAAGGAATCCGCCCTTCGACAGGCTCAGGGACCATTCAGGAATCCGGAATCCGAAATCATTCCCTATATTGCGCTCTAAACCAGTATCTAGATGAAAAAACTATACACCCTTTTTGTTGCTCTCACTACTGCTTGCGGAGCCGTGGCGCAACCTACACTCGTGCCTACTTCGAGTGTCCAGTCTATCGTTGAGGACTTCTTTGTAGGAAACGGAATTTTTGTCAATAATGTCACCTTCAATGGAGGACCTGTTGATGCGGAACATCACCAAATAGCTGCTTTCACGGATGCCAACAATACAATAGGTATTCAAGAAGGTATTATGTTGACCACTGGCGCTACTTTCGAAGTACTCGCTAATGGTTTGAATTCCAACGGAACTTATTATAACCCTCAAGATGCTGATGTATTAGCACTAATTACAAATGCACAATACATTGGAGAGGCAGCGGTTCTAGAATTCGACTTCATCGCAACAGGCGACTCAGTGGCATTTCAATATGTTTTTGCATCTGTGGAATATCCTGAATTCGTTAACACGGCATTTAATGATCAATTCGGTTTCTTTATCAGCGGTCCTGGCATTGCAGGTCCATTTACAAATGGAGCAACAAACCTTGCTGTAATTCCAGGTACTACTACATCAGTGGGTATTAATTCTGTGAATGATCAGTTGAATTCCCAATACTACATTGCGTCTGATGGAACGATTACAGGTATCGATGGCTACACAACTGTTTTACACGCATGCATTGGCGCACTTCAAGTTGGTGAAGTATACCATATCAAACTTATCGTTGCCGATGTTTCTGATAGCGCATTGAGCTCTCATGTTTTCCTAAGTGGTTCAAGCTTCGAACAATTCTGCAGCGGAACAGAAAACAATCCTGGTGGTATCCAAACACAGACTTGCATGTTGAGCACTCTCGATGCTCGTGTAGATTACACACAAGAATGCGGAACTGTTACTCTTGCAGCAAACGTTACTGCTTGCTATTTTGAAATGGGAGATGGTGGAACAACTGCAGCTTGCGATGCAAACACAATTTATACCTACGAAAATCCAGGGACATACAATGTGAAATTGGTTTATGAAATCGATGGATTCCGCTCAGCATTTAATGTAGACAATATCTTGATTTCTGAATTCCCTTCAGCAGAGCCAGTAGTTGTTTTCGAATCAGGAACATTCAATTTCACTAACTACGATGGTACTTCTGAAATCCAATGGTTGTTGAATGGCGAAATCATAGAAGGTGCAAATGATATCAATTACACTCCATCAGTAAGCGGTTCTTATTCTGTCTGGGTAAACAATGGTTGTCCTGTTACTTCTCCAGCAACATCAATCGTTGGAGTAGAGGAGACGCTTGTTGAAGCTTCTCTAGCTGTATATCCTAACCCAAGTGCAGGCACTGCAACGGTTAATATCCCAGCAACAGCTGATTTCATTCAGATCTACAATGCAATGGGTCAAATCGTAGCAAATGACTATGTAAAAGGATCTCAAATCAAACAAATCACATTAGCTCCAGGATCATACGCTATCCGCGCTATCTCATCAAACAATGAGATCTTGGATGTGGAAATTCTAGTAGTGCGATAGTTTGGTAGTTTGATAGTTTGATAGTGAACACGAGTGCAACCAAATGCACCCAAGTGAACACAAATGATTAATGTATTTTAATATTTGTGTTCACTTAACTCACTGTCGCACCGCCACACTGGCTTACTGTCTCACTCGTTTCCATTTGAGTTCACTTGTGTTCATTTGTTTCCATTTGTTTCCATTTGTGTTCACTGATACATACTTAATTGAATAAAAAAAAGCCTCCAATGTGGAGGCTTTTTTTATGAGTATGTGTTTCGGGATTATCCGAGGTACGATTTAAGAATCTTAGAGCGACTAGTGTGTTTTAGACGACGTATCGCTTTCTCTTTAATCTGACGCACGCGTTCACGTGTCAAATCAAAGCGCTCTCCGATTTCTTCTAGTGTCAATGGATGCTCTCCATTCAAACCAAAATAAAGGCGGATAACATCAGCTTCACGGCTTGTAAGTGTCTTCAACGAACGCTCGATTTCTTTACGAAGTGATTCGTGCAAGAGATCAGTGTCTGGAGATGGGGTATCGTTTGTTTGAAGTACATCATACATTGTTGAGCTGCTATCATCTCCATCTTTCAATGGTGCATCCATAGATACGTGACGACCGCTATTGCGCAATGATTGTTTTACTTCATCCAATGTCATTTCCAATACCTCGGCAAGTTCGCCTGGTGTTGGTGGACGCTCAAACTCTTGTTCCAACTTAGCAAATGCCTTGTTGATCTTATTGATTGAACCGATTTTGTTCAAAGGAAGACGAACGATACGAGATTGCTCGGCCAATGCTTGAAGAATCGATTGACGAATCCACCATACCGCGTATGAAATGAATTTGAAACCACGAGTTTCATCAAATCGTTGTGCTGCCTTAATCAATCCAAGGTTACCCTCGTTGATCAAATCGGGAAGAGACAAACCTTGGTTCTGATATTGTTTCGAAACTGATACCACGAAACGAAGGTTAGCTTTAGTAAGCTTCTCCAACGCCACTTGATCACCCGCCTTGATACGACGAGCCAGTTCTACTTCTTCTTCTGCTGTAATAAGGTCTACGCGACCAATTTCTTGCAAGTATTTATCCAATGACGCGGTCTCGCGATTGGTTACCTGCTTGGTTATTTTTAACTGTCTCATTTTTTAACCTATATCTTAAAAAAGTGAGCTAAACGGTGAACTCAATTATACAAACGACTTATATGGGGTGAATTGTTTCATCTGCAATGCAAATGAAACAATTCTTAACACTCTAGTCGATTAGTTTTCTGCATTCGCAGGCTTTGGAAGCAATGCCTTTCTAGAAAGCTTAAGCTTTCCGTTCTTAGGATCACGACCAATAACTTGGAACTTCACGATATCCCCTTCTTTAAGGACATCACGTACATCCTGCACACGGTGCCATTCTAGCTCAGACACGTGAATCAATCCATCCTGTCCAGGAAGAATTTCAACAAATGCTCCGAATGCTTGAATGTTTTTCACTGGACCTTCGTAGATCTCGCCAATCTCCACTTGTGGAGGCCAAACGATGCTGCGGATACGTTTAACTGCTGCATCCAAACTGTCTTTGTTTGTAGCAGAAACTTCAACGATTCCTTTGCCATCACGCTCTTCGATAGATACAGTGCTGCCAGTAGATTTTTGAATCTCTTGGATGATTTTTCCACCAGGACCGATTACTGCGCCAATGTTCTCTGTAGGGATATCGAAAGATACGATACGTGGAGCATGTGGTTTGTAATCAGCGTTTGGAGTAGCAATCGTTTTAACGATTTCACCCAAGATGTGCAAGCGACCTTGACGAGCTTGTTCAAGTGCATTAACTACCATGTCCATGCTCAAGCCTTTAATCTTGATGTCCATTTGACATGCAGTAATACCTTTCTCGGTTCCAGTTACTTTGAAATCCATATCTCCAAGGTGATCTTCGTCGCCAAGGATATCTGAAAGAATTTGATACTTAGAACTGTCTTCGTTGCAGATCAATCCCATTGCGATACCTGATACAGGTGCTTTAATAGGAACGCCACCATCCATAAGAGCAAGAGTACCTGCGCAAACTGTTGCCATAGAAGACGAACCGTTTGATTCAAGAATGTCAGACACAATACGGATTGTGTATGGACACTCGCTAGTAGGAGGAAGGACTGGTTTCAAAGCTCTAAGAGCCAAGTTACCGTGTCCGATTTCACGACGACCAGTAGAACGAATTGGACGAGCTTCACCAGTTGAGAATGGTGGGAAGTTGTAGTGCAACAAGAATTTGTCAGCGCGAACTTTAATAGCTCCATCAATAGTTTGCTCATCTAGTTTAGTGCCTAGAGTAAGCGTAGTCAACGATTGAGTTTCTCCACGAGTGAATATACTTGACCCGTGAGCTCCTGGAAGGTAATCTACTTCGCACCAGATAGGTCTGATTTGAGTAGTGCTTCTTCCGTCAAGACGAAGACCTTCGTTAAGAATCATATTACGCATTGCGTCTTTTACGCAATCGTGGTGATACTTCTTCAAAAGGAATTTCTGCGCTGCTTTTTCTTCATCAGTAAAGCGAGTGTTGAATTCTTCTTCCGTCTTAGCAAATGCAGAAGAGCGATCTTTTTTAGAAGATGCTGCTTTCGCTGTTTGATAATATTTCTCGTAGCACTCAGACCAAATTGCTTTTTTCAATTCTTCGTCTTTCGGCTCGTGGTTGTATTCACGTTTTACAAGTGACTTAGCAACTTGCGAAGCCAATTCTACTTGAGCTTTTACCTGTTCTTTGATAGCTTCGTGAGCAAGTTTAAGAGCTTCTACCATTTCGGCTTCGCTCACTTCTTTCATCTCACCCTCTACCATCACGATGCTGTCTTCAGAACCAGCAACCATCAATTCCATGTCTGAAATCGCTAGTTCATCCCATGTTGGATTAACAACCAATTTGCCATCCACACGAGCAACACGAACTTCAGAAATAGGACCATTGAATGGAATGTCTGAAACTGCAATCGCCGCTGAAGCAGCAAGACCTGCAAGGCTATCAGGCATGTTTGTTTTGTCGGCAGAAATCAAAGTAACGATAACTTGAACTTCAGCGTGAAAATCATCTGGGAACATCGGGCGAAGAGCACGGTCGATAAGACGAGAAACCAAGATTTCGTCATCGTATGGGCGAGCTTCGCGTTTGAAATAACCACCAGGAAAACGCCCAGCGGCTGCGTATTTTTCACGGTATTCAACCGTAAGGGGTAAGAAGTCGATACCTTCTTTGGCTTCTTCTGATGCTACCACTGTGGCAAGCAACATGGTATCGCCTTGTCTTACCACCACCGAACCATTTGCTTGTTTTGCAAGCTTACCAGTTTCGATCGTAATCGAACGGCCATCTCC
>JBIIBU010000170.1:0-4527 GCA_044239235.1 Flavobacteriales bacterium | reverse complement strand
GCCATCTCCACGGTCGATGGTTTTTGTAATCAATTCGTAATTCATTGCGTCTATTTGCGGATAAAATGTGTACTTAGAAAAAACGCAAAAAGGCAATTGTGACAATTGCCCTTTGCTACAGCTTTCGCTATTTCTTTGTCTTATTTACGGAGGTCAAGTTCTTTAACAATTGCTCTGTAACGGTTGATTTCAGTTTTGTGAAGATAGTCAAGAAGGCTTCTACGCTTACCAACTAGGCGGATAAGTGAACGTTGTGTTCCGTAGTCTTTTTTGTTCTTTTTCAAGTGTTCAGTCAAATGGCTGATGCGGAATGTGAAAAGAGCGATTTGTCCTTCTGCTGACCCAGTGTCAGTAGCTGATTTGCCATGCTTGGCAAAAATTTCTTTTTTTGTTTCGTTAGTAAGGTACATGCCAATACTTAATTAAGTGATTCTTATGTGATCCTCAAATCACAGGAATAATCTCCTGTTTTTTAGGACTGCAAATGTACGATTATTTTCGTAATTTCCAACAACAGCTCTGTATTATACCAATATAACATTTAGCCAATGCCTTGTTTACTAGCTCTTTATTGATATTGAACTGAATTTAAAAAAGTGTTGATTGATCGTAATTCTCTTAAAAACAGTGATTTAAGGTTTAATGATTTTTTCACATTTCATTTCATTTGTTTGGCTCCTAGATACCGACATTTGTCCCCATTAGAAGAAAATGATAGTAGAACAGATTTATACAGGATGTCTCGCTCAAGGAGCGTATTACATCGAAAGCAATGGTGAAGCCGCAGTTATTGACCCTCTGCGCGAAAGCGGTCCATACATTCAGAAAGCGCAAAACAATGGTGCGAAAATCAAGTACATTTTCGAAACGCACTTTCATGCGGACTTCGTGAGTGGTCACCTCGACCTTGCGAAGAAAACAGGCGCGACCATTATTTACGGTCCAGAAGCCAACACTGAATATGATATCTACAATGCCAAAGACGGACAAGAGTTCGAGCTTGGTGATATTCGTCTAAAGGCAATTCATACTCCAGGACACACCTTAGAAAGTACGACTTGGCTGCTCATCGATGAAAATGGAAAAGAACATTGCATCTTTAGCGGAGACACGCTCTTTATTGGTGATGTTGGTCGTCCGGATCTTGCCATCAAGAATGGACTTTCTCAAGAAGACCTAGCTAGTATGTTGTATGATTCTTTGAGAAAGAAGATAATGACACTTCCAGATTCAGTTATTGTTTATCCAGCTCACGGCGCGGGAAGCGCCTGCGGCAAAAACATGAGCAAAGAAACTCAGGATGATCTTGGGCATCAAAAACAGACAAACTACGCGTTGAGAGAAGATATGACGCGCGAAGAGTTTATCACTGAGGTGACAACAGGTATCTTGCCAGCGCCTCAGTATTTTGCAAAGAATGCAATGATTAACAAAACGGGTTATGAAAGCCTCGATGCTATCGTAGCTCGCGGTGGACGTGCATTTGATGCTATTGAATTTGAGAAGGCTGTTAATACTGAAGAAGCTTTAGTACTTGATACACGCACTGCGGCAGAGTTTGTAAAATCACATATTCCTAATTCTATTTTTATTGGAATTGATGGCGGTTTCGCACCATGGGTAGGCGCTCTTATCACGGATATTAATACGCCAATCATGTTTATCGCGCCGGAAGGTCGCGAGGAAGAAGTAATTACCCGATTAAGTCGAGTAGGTTATGACAATACTCTTGGTTACCTCAAAGGTGGAATCGAAGCTTGGAAAGCAGCCGAGAAGGAAGTGGCTTCTTTGGAATCAATCACGGCTGCTAAATTTATTGAGCGAGTTAATTCTGAAGAGTCTGTTGTGCTCGATGTTAGAAAGCCTGGAGAATATTCAACAGAACATTTTGACAACGCACAAACATGCCCATTGGATTTTATAAATGAAAAAATGAACGAAGTCGACAAAGACAAAAAGTACTTCGTGCACTGCGCTGGCGGATATCGCTCAGTAATTTTCATGTCGATATTAAAAGCAAGAGGCTACGAAAATATGATCAACATCGAAGGCGGTTGGAGCGCAATCAAAGCGCAACTCCAAGAGGTTTAGCCCTTCGGGCATGGATCATGGATGAGGGATGATGGAAATTCTTGTCATTTAATGTTTGACTTCAATTTAATAAAAAGCCCCGAAAACGAAGTTTTCGGGGCTTTTACATATTTTCCATCATCCATCATCCATCATCCATCAAACCTGCATTGGTACTTCCATCATCAACACTCTTGATCCAGCGGATACCTTGATATCGAAATTGGGAGTTTCCCAGATACCTAGAGCATCCCTTTCATTGAGCTCTTGATCGTTGATTTTAGCGGAACCTTTGATTACAAAAATGTATACACCATTGGTTGCCGACTTGCGAACTTTATGACTTACTGTTGTTTCTGCATCAAAGTCACCCAGGTCAAACCACGCATCCTGATGAATCCATACTCCAGCATCATCTGCGCTAGGAGATAGAATTTGTTGAAACTGATTTTTTGTATCTCTTTTCAAAGTAATCTGATCATAGCGAGGTGTCACACTGCGCTTATTGGGGATTACCCATATTTGAAAGAACTTGGTAGGTTTATCTGAAAGAGCATTCATTTCGCTATGAAATATACCTGTTCCAGCGCTCATCACTTGCACGTCACCTTCGTTAATCACTTGCTCATTTCCCATGCTATCCTTGTGACGAAGTCCTCCTTCCAATGGGATTGAAATGATTTCCATGTTGTCGTGTGGATGCGTGCCAAAACCAGTTCCACCCAAAATAGAGTCATCATTCAATACACGCAATGCGCCGAAATTCATTCGCTCTGGATTATAATAGTTTGCAAATGAGAAACTATGAAAAGAGTTCAGCCAACCATGATTAGCTTTTCCTCTTGTGTCTGCTTTATGTAGAACCATGTTCATGCTTACCTTACTATTTGTGTTTGGAATGTGGTTAAACCCCACTTGTTCATTTTCTTCTTTACTAGCTGCAATCGCACCTGCTGCTGTTATTGCAACAGCGCCAGTGCCTAGAATGCTCTTTTTTAGAAAGTCTTTTCTGTCCATCGTATTGTTGTTAGAGCGTTTATTAATTTATTTGCCATACAAAGGTAACAACCAAAAGATAACTATTTCATTGATCTACATCAACGCCATATTCTTTTTTTTAATCGCATTAATCTATAGTTCAGCAGGCTTCGGTGGTGGTAGTCTTTACCTCGCTGTACTAAGTGGTAGCGGACTTTCATCATCTTCAGTTCTTATTTCGGCATTGGTGTGCAACGCAGTGGTGACATCCATTAGCTCATTTCAGTTTTATAAAACAGGGAATTTGAATTGGGAAAAAACGAAGTTCCTACTCTTGCTTAGCTTGCCATTCTCAGTGATTGCGGGATCTTTTAGATTTGAATCAAGAACATATAGTTTGATCTTAGCGTTTTGCCTAATTCTTGCAGCATTGGTGATGCTAATTGGAAATACAAAAGCAGAGGAAAAAACCATTTCGAAAAATTGGGTTTGGGCATTTACACCAATCATTGGAATTCTTTCAGGCTTTTCTGGAATTGGAGGTGGAATCTATCTTGCACCCTTGCTTTACCTCACCAATTGGGCAAAACCGAAAGAAATAGCGGCAATCTCTGCTATTTTTATTCTAGTGAATTCGATTGGAGGGTTGGTCGTTCGCGCAGATATGCTCCAAACTGCTATAATGGATGAGAAGATATACTTGTTCCCTATTGCCGTGGTAATTGGCGGTTTTATTGGTTCTAAAATCACTACTAATTTACTTAGTCAAATTATGGTGAAGAATATCACGATGGGAATCATGATATTTGCTGCTGTGAGACTTTTCATCAAAGTATGGTAATCAACATCAAATTATTTGGAATAGCCGCTGAGCAAGCCGGACAACGAACTATACAATTAGACGTGTCGGATCAATGTGATTTGCATGAATTGCAAAGCAAGTTGAAATTATCTTTTCCAAAATTGGAATCAATTGTCAACTTTTCGATTGCTGTAAATCAGGCTTATGCAAAAGAGAATTGTTTGATTAAAGCAAATGATGAAATAGCGCTAATTCCACCAGTAAGCGGAGGCTAATGAAACATCTTTTCGAAATACAAAATAAGCCACTCGACATTCGTCAGGCTGAGGCTTTTCTATATTCTTCTAAAGATGGAGGTGTGGTTTTATTTGCAGGAAACATCAGGGAATCCGCGGGAGATAGAAGAGTAAAGTCAATATTCTTTGAGGCTTATGATGAAATGGTAATTGCTGAATTGGAAAGAATTTCTACAGACATTCAAACTCAATTCAGCATCTCTAAGATAGTTTTGATACATAGAGTAGGAGAGGTACTTCCTGGTGAAACAGCAGTAATTGCAGGAATAGCTTCGAAACATCGCAAAGAAGCGTTTGAGGCGTGCACTGAACTTATGAATAGGCTTAAAGCGTCAGTGCCAATTTGGAAAAAAGAAATGTATGATGATGGCAGCGAATGGA
>JBIIBU010000313.1:0-2567 GCA_044239235.1 Flavobacteriales bacterium | reverse complement strand
GGCAATTTGAACGGTAGATTAACATCTTCGCCATTAAGCATTGGTAATTCATGAACACGTCTCAACATGACACCGACTTTTTCGGCTTTCAATTCGTCTGCAATCATCCATGCGTCATATCCGCCTATAATGACCATCTTCGAAATCATCATTTCTCTCTTAAAGCGCAATGCCTCACTAATTGCTTTGACGTCATCTGCATGAACATATAGTGTTTGTGATCCAGTAAAAACGCCACGCAATCCTTCAAATCGCACTTCCACTGCAGCAGGTGTTTTTGTTGCGCAATACGCTTTAGCTTCAGAAAAGAACACTTGAATTTCTGTCAACTGTTGATCGTAGGACTTCACTTTTTCTATCGCTACTTTGCCTTTATCGTAATGCTTATGATATACCTGTGGCCAGTTCAAATGAACGCCATCGTCTTCACGAACAATTGCATCTTCCCAGTTCCAAGCGTCAAATTGCATCACTGATGAAACCCCGCTAATTACACCGCCTCTAGGAACAATCTGTCCCATCAACACACCGTTGAATCTTACTGTTGGAATAATCTCTGAATCGGTGTTGTAGGCAATAGCCGAACGAATGCTCGGTTTGAAAGTTCCAGTTTCAGCTACATCGTTCATTGCGCGTACAGCGTCGATCTCATGAAGCCCTAAGGTACTATTGGTGGCAATAAATCCAGGATACAAATGCATTCCACCTGCATTGATGGTGGTGTCATATGCATCTGCCGCCAATCGAATAACACGAGCATCAGCAACCATTGTGATCACACCATCCTTAAAACCAATCGCTGAATTTTCGATCATGGTACCATCACCCAAATGAGCAATAGCATTCATAATTAAAACACTTTTGGTTTGTTTTGGTGCTGGCACAGGATTGTTCTGAGCATTCAAGGTCAAGCTCAGTGCTATAATTAGAATAGATAATATATGCTTTTTCATAATTTTAGTTTTGACGGTAAAACACTCCAATTGATGATTGATCCATAGTATCACAATGGAAATGATTTCTACTTTTGAAAACAGGTTGAACTACAGGCTCACCTGCGCCTTTTGCATCAAGCATTTTCTGAATAATTCGCGCTCTCTCTTTCTCCATCCAATTCAGCATTTCTTTATCCTCATTCATATCGAAGTAACAGATTCCATCGACATACGTGCGATAGGCCCTTGCATAAATGCTCAAGGGATTGTCTGTCCATATAACGATATCCGCGTCTTTACCAGCTTTCAGTGACCCCATGCGTGAATCCAAATGCAATAGTTTAGCAGGATTGAGGGTAATGAATTTCAATGCATTCTCTTCAGAGACACCACCATACTTCACCGCTTTTGCAGCCTCTTGATTCAGGCGACGCGCCATTTCTGCATCATCAGAATTGATGGCAACAACAACACCTTCTTTATGTAACAAAGCCGCGTTGTAGGGAATTGCATCTTGCACCTCCATTTTATAAGCCCACCAATCGCTAAAGGTTGAAGCACCTACTCCATGTTCCTTCATCTTATCTGCAACCTTATACCCTTCTAGAATATGAGTGAACGTATTAATCACAAAGTCCATGCTATCTGCGACGTGCATCAACATATTGATTTCACTTTGCACATAACTATGACACGTAACAAAACGTTTTTTATTCAAAATTTCTGCAAGCGTTTCTAATTCTAAATCCCTCCTCGGAGCAACAGCAGCAATAGGCTTTTTGGATTTCACAGATGACACGGTCTTGTATTTTTTCCAAGCCTCTTCATATTCTCTAGCGCGAATGAAATTATCGTAGTAGACTTGCTCTACACCCATTCTTGTTTGAGGAAAACGAGTGGTACTGAAATCACCCCAATTACTTTGCTTCACATTTTCTCCCAAGGCAAACTTGATGAAACCATCTGCACCTTCAACCAACATTTGGTCGGCATTTGCTCCCCAACGAAGTTTGATCATCGCGCTCTGTCCACCAATAGGATTAGCGCTACCATGCAGTAATTGCGAAGCAACTACACCACCGCTCAATTGACGATAGATGTCAATATCCTCCGGCCATATTACAGACGACTCTTTTACTTCTGCGCTGCTTGCCTGAGAACCTTCATTCACGCTTGCAAGCGCGATGTGCGAGTGCTCATCAATTATTCCTGGAGAAACGTGCATCCCTTTTCCATCAAAGGTTTCAACGTCCTTATAAGCGGAAGCATTTACTGACTTTCCAACAGCGATAATCCTTCCACCTGAAATCAAAATCTGCCCATTCTCAATAACCCCTTCGGCTTCATTTGTCCAAAGAGTAACGTTTGTGATAAGTACTGTTTTAGCAACAGGTTTCTTTTGCCAGCCATAGGCAGCAAATGGATACATCACAGCTCCTTTTACTTCTGCAGGCTTGGGTTTTTCTTCTTTCTTGGTAATGTCTTGTTTTAAGTTCTTTGTTTTGATAGCGTTCAAAGTAGCTTCAGTCTTTTGACCCAAGTTATTTTCCAATACACCTGTCCAATGCCCATTTGCAGCCCATCCGCTAAAGAGTAATATACCTTCCTTGGCAGCTGCAGAATCTGGCTTTA
>JBIIBU010000312.1:0-2582 GCA_044239235.1 Flavobacteriales bacterium | reverse complement strand
ATTTATTCTTGCGAATAAGAAAGAGGAGTCCAATTATAGCGAAAGCGACAATCGGTGAATAAGTAATTAGCCCTACTCGAAAGCCTGCAAGCACCTCTAAGAAATGACTTTCTGAGAAAATAAATTTTTCGTTACCGTATGCATAGACCCACCAATGTCCTGTTTGCTGTTTGTAGAACCAAGCTTGAGGGAAAAGTAGAATGCCAAGAATGATAAAAGCCAGCGGAAGAATGCGCCAATTAAATGCACCTAAAAACCACTTGAGAAATGTTTTCCAATGACCGGCAATCGCTGGCAATGCCAAAACAACAATAGCATTTGAAGGTCGCACGACAATACTCATTGAGAGAATTAGAGCAACAATCAAATAGGATTTGACTGTGTTATTTTGAAATGACTTGTGTGCGAAATAGATAAAGCATGCCACTAATGTGAATGAGTATGGATGCGATGCGGAAGGCTCAAAAACTGTATAATAGAATAAGTTGGTGCCTCCATAAATCAATCCCGATGTGATTGCAGCCGTTCTTGGACTCACGAAGTGGGCTAGATACTTTGCCAAGTAGTATAGGCCAATCAGGACCCAAAACAAACCAGCTATACATACAGCGATTTGATAGTGTGGCGCATAACCATCATTGTCAAGATGGAAGATTTTACCATAAATATGCGCGCCTGCGAAAAAGGGAGCTACCATTAGCGCTTCGCCATAGTAGTATTTATTAAGCAGTTTGTCATCAACCATGGTCATGAATGGACCATTCTGATCGTTGTCTTTATACTTTCTATTTATGCCCTTATAATATGAAAAAGTAGGATCGTTGTAAATGAATGTAGCGGGCAAATAGGAGTAATAGCCGATTCCATCTGATGCAATCACTTCATTTTTAGCTTTTCCCCGCCAGCGGTATCTAATATTGGCTGATAAGCTGATAGCACAACAGATAAAGAGAACCCAGAAAAGGGGACTTTTAAGAATATTCTTGATTTGCGCAGGATTCATTGGGAGCAAACATACAAAAAAGCCCCCTCGTCGAAGACGAGGGGGCCTTTGATATTATTATCAGCGTGGATTATTTGCCTTCGCTGAATTTAGCCATTTCCTTTTCGAAAGTTTCTTTGAACTTTTCGTAGTTGTAATCAGCTTTGATTTTTTCGTTTTGAGACAGACCACTGTTGTATGCATCAGCGATTTTCTGACCAGAAAGCTCAAGAGCTACATAACTTACGTAAGTGCCATCTGCACGTTGAGTCAATTTTTCACAGATCTCAATTGTTCCGCGCAATTCTTGGTCAACTACTGTACGAGCCATTTCTTGGAACGTCTCAGTAACTTCTTCTTTGTTGTTGAACTCTGTAGAGTTAACGTAGTTGTCACCAACGATTTTCATTGTCGCATTAATGGTCTTTGCCATTTCTGATTGAGCGTTTGAACGAGCTTTTTTCTTAGCTGTTTCACGGTCCATACTTTCGCCAGTAGCTGTAGAGCGGAATGCTTCTTTTGTGCTCATATACTGATCTCCAGTACAGTACTCATTGATCAATGTTTCACCTGTTGGTTTTGGTGTTTCAACTACTTTTTTGTTTTTCTTGCATCCTACACCACCAATTACGGTAGCAGCTGCAACTAACACAACGAGGGTAAATTTTCTAGTATTCATAATGGTTGTTTTTTCTAATTACTATGTTTGGTTTGTTTTCTACAATCGTGCCAAAATTAAAAAATAACTTCGAGAATTGATGAAACCATTTGTTCTTCTATTCGAGAACGCCCTTTTTTATAGGCATCTTGACTAGCAGATTCAAGGTTTAACTGAAGTCCTTTGATGTTATTTATTGATTCTGAATAAACAGTTTCACCGTTCGCTGATAGCACTATCACACTCATTTCAAGGAAAGAAACTGTAAATCCTTGAGATGTTCCTCCATCAATGGTATTGCCTGTTATGGTGATAGTGTAGTTCGCTGTTTTTGCGCTTTGAGCAATGCGCATTCCTTGATTTACAAGTGAAGTCTGCATTCCTGAAGCTAGAATTGTGCTATTCGCAGGTTTGCCTAAAGCCTTTTCATCTGAAGAGATAAAGAATGTAGGCATTAAAATTTCTATGGGTACCTGTTTACCTTCAGTTCTTAGGTTTTTAATTATCCCAGCAGTGATTGCGCGATCAAGATCCGCAGGCTGAAGATTTTCTAAATCCAAACGAACATTGAAAGCAGGATTTTGATCAGTGGTGCTAACATCCGAAATCAAAGTAGAAATGGTGCCTGTACCATCTGTCACTTGAGATTTTGGTTTGGTATATTTTGCCTTAGTAAAAGAATGAGATACAGTTATACCTTTAACTGGTTTGCCATCGTAAGTCACTTTTATTACGGCATTGTAGGTGTAATTATTTTCAGCGCCTAGTACAATCTTGTTAGCACCTAGATCAACTTGAAGTCCATTGGCAACACGCTGTAAACTGCTGTAGATGTTATTGTCAATGAATATTTTACTCGAATCACTATAGAATTCATTTACTTCATTCCAATAGTTTTTCAATGCAAATAATCCGTGCAAATACAGATCGATGGCCGAAGGA
>JBIIBU010000311.1:0-2598 GCA_044239235.1 Flavobacteriales bacterium | reverse complement strand
CCCACCTTGTCACCTTGCAAATCTTCCAGGTCTTTGAAGGCCTCGCGACTCAATGAAATGAGAAAAGCGAAGAGTGCATACATACCCAACCATTTCCACATTGAATTGATGACGGCTAGAATTTCACTGTTTTGACCATACTGGTTTGTTAATCCTATCATCTCAAAAATCCCTGCCCAAATTGGTATAACTGCTACGCAAATGGCAACGATGATATTACCAACGAAAATCTGTTTTTTGAAAATAGGCGAATAGAACCATAATAGCGTGGCGATTGAAAGCGGAATGATAATGGACCCCCACGAATGAAATTTGTAGCTCAAATAGCCTGAAAATAGAATTGCGGTGATATTCAGTCCATGATTGAGGGCCATTGCAACCCTTCTTTTTACTGTTTTACCAACAAGTACTTTTTCCGGCTTGTTGATTTTATCCACCTTAACATCGAAATAATCGTTGATGATGTTGCCGCTTGCTGTTAATAAAATAACGATTAGAGTCAGAATGAAAAAGTCCAATTCACTCATTTGGGACTCAATTCCAACATGTTGCTGTTGGATTATTGGCAAAATGATGAAATAGCGCAAAACATACATTGTCAAGGCAACAATTCCCAAGTTGATAGGGCGCGCAAGGCGAAATATGGATATCAGTGTCTGCAATATGAAATAGTTGAAATCTTTACGGGCAAAGATGGTGCAAGGTCGTGTAAATTTGTAGCCCGAAGTTGGATAATTATATGGAAGAACCGATTCAAGAAATGCCCTCTACACAAACGGAGGTTGTTACCGCTAAACATATTGTAGTTTTTGGCAAGCACGACTATATAGTCGAAAATGCACAAATCCTATTGAACAAAGGCGGATATACTACTTCTGGATTCGTTGAAGTTGCAGGTGCCATTGAGTTTCTTAAATCACAACCAGTAGACGCTGTCTTCATGGGAGGTGGTGTAGACCCTCACGATCGTATTGCTATCAAGGCTGTAATTGATGCTGATTTTCAACACGTAAAAATTATCGATCACTTTGGTGGTCCAGCAACTATTCTCACAGAAGCTGAAAACGCTTTCAAAAAGTAATCAATTTATTTTCCGATATACGAAGAGTCGATCAATTGATTCGACTTGTTTTTGTATAGCGCATAATTGAAGCCTGGGTGTATTGCATAGGCTCCTGTTTCGCCTGCTTTGTTGATGGCAATGAAGGCAACTTGATAGTCTTCTGTCATGAATGAATTAATCTTCACAACACGACGCACAGCTTCTTCGCATGCTTCTTGAGGTGAAGCACCTTGTCGCATCAATTCTACAATTAGGAAAGTAGAGCAGGAGCGAAGTACTGTTTCCCCAAGTCCAGATCCTGTTGCGGCTCCAACTTCATTATCTACATAAAGTCCAGAACCAATGATTGGGCTGTCACCCACACGGCCGCGCATTTTGAATGCTAATCCACTAGTGGTGCAAGAGCCACTTATATCGCCTTGCTTATCCATGGTGAGCATACCAATGGTATCGTGATTTTCTATATTGATAATAGGCTTGTATTCGCTGCGAATCAACCACTCTTTGTATGCTTTGATGGCTTCAGGACTTTCGTAGTCTTCCAATTTCATTCCTTGTGAAAGCGCAAATTGTTGAGCACCTTCTCCAACAAGCATTACGTGCGGTGTTTTTTCCATCACCATTCGTGCAACAGTAATTGGATGTTTTATTTTTTCAAGAAAACATACAGAACCAGCTCTGCCTTTACTGTCCATTATGCATGCATCCAAAGTGGTGTGGCCTTCTCTATCGGGAAAACCACCCAGTCCCACTGATAAATTTGAGTAGTCAGCTTCAATAACTTTAACACCATTTTCACACATATCTACAGAGTTGCCTCCAGCCTCAAGTGATTTCCATGCCGCTTCGTTTGCTTGAATGCCTGCATTCCATGTTGAGATGACCAAGCCATCTTTGAACACCGGTTTGCTTTTTTTATTTGACCGAATATCCATTCGGTTTTGTTCGCCATGAGCAAATAAACCAAGGCCTAATGCTGCTGCACTCAAACTTGATTTGGTAAGGAATTGTCTTCTTGAAGTCATAGATTAATTAGGGCTTTCAACCATTTCTCGTTTAAGGGTTTCAACTGTGTCTGCTGGTAGATTTTGCATGTCCAATAGCATTAAACCATCTAAGGCATTGTTGAATTTTGGATCAGCATTGAACGCGAGAATTTTGGCGTTTTGTTGAAGATATTTTTTTAATAGAACAGGCATTGTGAAACTTGTAGGCTCTATGTCTGAAATGATTTTATCCATTTTCTTCATATCGCTGCTACTTGCGTCAAGCAACACATTTGTATCTATATTTTTTACTTTCGGACGAAATGCATTTTTGGGTTCAACAAATTTGGCTAGTTCGTGATCAAAATAATTTCGCTTAATAAACTGAATAATCAATTCTTTCGAAACTTCTTGATAGCTATTCGAAATTGAAACTGGACCAATGATGTATCTGAATCGCGGATTCGCAATCAAGTAAAATAGAATTCCTTTCCAAAGTAAGAAAAGAGAAAGGCGATGTCTTTGGTATTCTTGAGTAATAAATGAGCG
>JBIIBU010000310.1:0-2601 GCA_044239235.1 Flavobacteriales bacterium | reverse complement strand
TATTTTGAAAATTGCTTCATGCTATTCCAATCATTAGTGTGATAAACAATCCAAGCATTCCCTCATATACTTTGAGGCGAGTATTCAATTGCTTTAATGTATAAAAAAGTCGTGATTTCACTGTCCCCTCGCTGCATTCCATGATTTCACTAATTTCTTGTATGCTCATGTCCTGCTTAAATCTCAATTCAAATGTGTTGCGTTTTACTTCATCCAATTCCAGAAGCGCTTTTTCTAATTCTTCATTAAAAGCTTTGCGATCCATTATCTGGCTCGCTCCACCTTCTGTTTGAAATGATGAAGTACTCTTGATTTCTTCATGCGCCACTTGTCTCACTTCATGCTTAGCATATTCATTCTTGCACATGTTGTGCGCAACGCTGTATAGCCAAGTTTTAAAGGAGCGCTCTGCATTGTATAGTTCAGGTTTGTGTATCAATTTGGAGAAAAGATCTTGCGTAAAATCGCGAGACTTCTCTTTGTCTTTCCAAAGCATTCGATGAAAATAATTGTACATTAATCGGCTGTAACGGTCATACAAAGCTTCAAAAGCTTTGCTGTCCTTCTTGCCAACCAGAAGCATTAATTCTTCATCAGCGAGTTTTTGATATGGTACTTTTATTTCAGCCATATCAACGGACGTACTTTTCTAAATTCTGATTTGCTCCAATTGAATTGCTCAGAAAATCAATGGTTTGGCGATATTCTGTTTTTTTCGCGACATCAGTTTCAGCTTGATGAAGAATAACAAGTGGAATCAAATAATTGCGGTTGATATCGTCATTGTTGTACAAGTATTTTCTTTTAAATAATGATGTCCAATTGGTTTCTAAACTTTCAATATTGGAAACAGGTTTGGAGCTATAAAGCATCGCCAGACCTGTGCAATAGAGGCTTCCGCTTTGTTTTTTTAGAAAAGCTGGAGGAAGCGTTAAACCGAGGTATACCTTCTTTTTCGTGGCTTTTAGTATAGCCCCAAGTGCTTTTTCTTCAGAAACATTTAAAACACTTTCGGTCGTAATTCCAAGAACTTTAGCAATATCTGCTGAGTATTTTTCATTGCTCAACCATTCGAGACAAATAATTCTTACATCTTTTCGAATGTTGAATTTCTCTTGCCAAATCAATAGGGGATAGCTATCGATATTTCCGTAAGTAACGAGCACACCATTTTTCTCTACACTGCTGAGTACATTCTGATTGTACTCCATCACGGCGCTAGAATAGATGGATGAATTGAATAAATTATCTGTTATTTCAACAATTCCTTTTTTGTTGCCTTTGATGTAATGACTGAACAACAAATCATCCCACATTTCTGGATAATAGGAATTTTTCTCTGCTGCCTTTTGGAGAAGCTGCAATGAAGCTTCAGACTTGCTTTGATTGTTTAAATAAGATAAATAATAGAATGAAAAACTATTAGGCAGGTTTGTTTCTACTTGTTTTAATACGTCTGCCAATATTTGTTTTCTTTCATTCGAAAGGTCTCGTGAATGAGGGGTGAAGGATTCAAAAAGGCGCGCATTGAAAAGAGCTATCCAAGCGCTTTCGTTCTTTGAGTCAACTTTGAGAGCATTTTCCCAGTATGTAGCATTTTGGGAAAATGTAGAAATTGGCGCTACTTCAAATTCAGCGTTGTTGTTATTGTAGAAAATTCTTTCATTTACTGAAGGCGCTTGATTTTGTGCTTTGGAAATTATCCCAAAGGCAAGCAAAATAAGTATCAGAGTTATTTTTTGTTGCATTATTTCCTGATTTCAACCCTCTGTACAAACAAGATACAGAAGCGTTCAAAGATGGTTTAAATATTTGCTTTTTCCATTGCAAACTTCAGTTCATAAACCATCATGGCCGTGGCTCCCCATAGAGTATGTCCTTGCACATTGAAGTAGGGCACCTCGAGAGTTCTTTCAAATTTCGGAATGAAAATTTTCTTCCTCAGAATAGTTGGGGTTGTCATAAGATTGGAGACAGGCTCAATCAATATTTTACTTACTTCATCGGAATTGGGCGTCAATTCTGGTAATTCTGAAACAACGCCTATATAGGGCTGCACCAAGAAATGACTTGGAGGAATATATATTTCTGTTAGCTCTCCGATAATCTCTATTTGATTTGAAGCGAGCCCAATTTCTTCCTCGGTCTCACGCAACGCCGTTTCGAGCATTGATTCTCCATGCTCTTTTTTGCCCCCTGGAAAACTCATTTGTCCGCTATGCACACCTTGATTTTCTGGTCTAACGATAAATAATGTGCATAGCTCCTCACCGTAAGGAAAGAGTAACATCATTACAGCACTTTCTTTTGGATGAGGGTTCATCATTCGTGCATCTACTGCCTGAGCTCTATTATAAGACATGATTTTCTCATGTGCTTCTTCCCCGGGCAAAGGATGTGTAAGTATGTATTTTATTTTTTCGAGATAGTCCATTTGCCCTGTTGTGTGGGGTATTTCAATTCAACTTCCAGTAATTCCAAAAACTCTTTTCGATCTATGTTTCGGGCTCCGAGCGACTCTAAATGACTGTTGTGAATTTGACAATCTATAAGTTTCCATCCATTGGCGTGAAGCATTTGAGCGAGATATATGAAGGCATA
>JBIIBU010000309.1:0-2602 GCA_044239235.1 Flavobacteriales bacterium | reverse complement strand
GAGTTCACCTTAGAAGATTTGTACGCAATAACGGGTGCTATGTCATTCAGCTTTTCTCAAGGACAAAAGACGGAACCTGTAGTAGATTTCATTGCAAAGAATTATGGTAATCAGCATTTGAAAGACATTGCGTTGTGGCATGATTCAAACGAATCATTCATTCCTTACCATGACAGTCGCATTTCAAAAGACACTTCAAAAACATTTTCGCAGATTGGCGCTGGATTAATGAATGCCGCAGAATCATTGCCATTTGCACCGCTTGAAGGAAGCAATGCTTGGGTAGTGGGTGGAAGTCGCACGAAAAGTTCTAAAGTACTTTTTTGCAACGATACGCATATTGGATATTTAGCCCCACAAACTTGGTATGAGGCTTATTTGACTTGTCCTGGATTTGAACTCTATGGACATTTTATGGCGGCGGTTCCTTTTGCGCTTGTTGGTAGAAATCAAGATTTATCATGGGGATTAACGATGTTGCTCAATGATGATATGGATTTTTACAAAGAAAAAATTATCGGTGATAGCGTGATGTACAAAGGCAAAATGGAAGCCCTCACCTATCATGACGTTACCATTATTGTAAAAGACAGTGCGAATGTTCAATTGCATATTCCTATTACACCTCATGGACCAATCGTGAATGGAGCGTTCGAATCTCTTGAAAATTCTACCGAACCCATATCGATGTGTTGGACATATACAAAAAAGGAAAACCAAGCAGTAGATGCTTTCCGAGGAATGAATAATGCACATGAAATGGCAACATTTGAAAAAGAAATTTCAAAAATTCACGCGCCTGGTTTGAGTTTAAATTATGGAGATGCTAAGGGTAATATTGCATGGTGGGCGTGCGCTTCTCTAGCCATTCGTCCGAAACAAGTCAATCCATGGACATTACTTGATGGTGCGAGTGGTCAAGACGATTGGTTGGGCTATTATTCATTTGAGCAAAATCCTAGAAACATCAATCCGGAAGAGGGTTTTATTTATAGCGCAAATGATTGGCCTTCACATCTAAGAAATACTACAAGTTCAGATTCTAGGGGTATCACAGATTGGTATCCAGGATATTACAAACCACAATATCGCGCTGATCGAATTAGTAAACTTCTTCGTGCAAGTGAGTCGTGGGATATGGCAAGTATGCAAACAGTAATGAATGATATTACTAGTGACGCTGATGCAGAAGTAATGCGTGCCTTTTTAGGAGTTGTGAGTGATAGTATCAATCTCAACGAACATGAATTATATCGTCAATATTCTGAGTTATTTGAATGGGATGGCACCTATCAGCGCGATATGTATCAACCCACTTTTTTCACCAAAATGCTATACCATTATTTGCATGAGGCTTGTGCCGATGAATTGGGAGAAGAGCAATTTAAATTGTTCCTAACAACGCATCAAGTGCAGCGAGCACAGAGTGTTCTTATAAAAAATAGAACTTCTCCATGGTGGGATGACGTCACCACGGTAGATAAAAAAGAAACGAGAAAAGAAATTATTTTTAAAGCATTTGAAACGAGTATTGACGAGTTGAGAAATCAGTTTGGAGATAATCCCAAGATATGGAATTGGCGTAAGGCGTGTCAACTTGAAGTTAAACATCCATTAGGGGAAGTAGCTCTACTTCGCCCAATTTTCAACATCGGTCCTGAGCCTGTTGATGGAAGTAATGAAACAATAATGCAGAGTGGATTTTATTTAAATGGAGACGGAGAATACAAAGTCTTTTTTGGTTCTCAAATGCGCATTATTGTTGACTTCGCACATCCCGACAGTGCTATTAATATTACTCCTTGTGGTAATAGTGGCCACCTATTTAGTGAGCATTATAGCGATCAGTATGAGCGTTATTGCAATAAGCAATACAGAATACAACGCATGAGTCGAAATAGATACGCTGGGGAAAAGCACTTGGTTCTAAATCCTGTCTATCCTACATGAAGAAAATAGGATTGATTTCAGACACCCACGGCTGGTTAGATCCTGCTGTGTTTAAGCATTTTGCCGAATGTGATGAAATATGGCATGCAGGAGATATTGGCACTTTAGAAGTGCTCGAGCAATTGCGCAAATTCAAACCTACACGTGCAGTGTATGGCAATATTGATGGGCATGAGATAAGAATAGATTGCCCCGAAAATTTGCGTTGGAAATGTGAGGATGTTGATGTTTGGATTACTCATATCGGAGGGCGACCTGGCAATTATGCGCTGCCTATCAAAGCACAAATAAAAGCTCAACCACCGCAGTTATTTATATGTGGTCACTCGCACATCTGTTTGGTAAAAATGGATCAAACAATAAAGACGTTGCACATGAATCCAGGCGCAGCCGGCAAACATGGTTTCCACAAAGTGAGAACGTTATTGCGATTTGAAATTGATGGAAAGAAGATTCAGAACTTAGACCTTATAGAGCTTGGGCCGAGGGTTAGCGCTGCGATGTAGGCTGTAGGCTTTAGGCTGTAGGCTTTAGGCTGTTAGCTATTGGCTGTTAGCTTTGGGTAGCGAATCAGGAGATAGGTGGTCATGCCATTTACGGTGACATTTCCGTAATGTTGAAACCCCATTCTTTCATAGACATTTTTATTTTG
>JBIIBU010000047.1:0-10671 GCA_044239235.1 Flavobacteriales bacterium | reverse complement strand
GGTAATATACATTTCGCGGCTTTTACACCGCTGCAAGCCGATTTATTGATCGAAACACAATTCGAAAAATTTAACCAGATTGGAACAGTAATCCTAGGTGGAGGCGTTATTTCCGCTTCTCTATTTCATAAATTAAAGAAGTGTCGCAATCGAATTTTCGCGACTTACGGCATGACGGAGACCATCACACATGTCGCCGTTTGTGAGTTGATGATGCAGGAGCAAGACCAAGTGTTTGAAGCTTTACCAGGAGTTGAATTTTTTATAGATGAAAGAGGCTGTCTATGTATTCAAGCCGCGCATCTCGATGGAGGTATGTTTGTTACAAACGACTTAGTTGACCTTTTGGATAAGACGCATTTTAAGTTTTTAGGTAGAATTGATAATGTTATTAATTCAGCAGGATTGAAAATATTTCCGGAGAAGTTGGAGGGGGAAATAGAAGAATATCTTGATTGCCCGTTTTATGTGACATCAGTTGAAGATGAATTGCTAGGTCAGAAGGTGGTCTTGTTTATTCAGGGTGAAGAAAAGCTTTTTTCTGGAAAATTGGAAAATTTGAATTCCTATTTTGGGAATAGAATAGACCGTCCACGGGCTTATTTTTTTCGTCAGAATTTTAATTATACACACACAGGAAAAGTCATTAAAAAATATTTTGAATAATGAAGAATCAATTGGTATTTGCCTCAGCGAATGCAAATAAGGTAGAAGAAGTATCCGTGAAGCTTGGTGGTATTAAATTACTAGGATTGAAGGATATAGGTTGTGCGGAAGATATTCAAGAAACTTCGGATACACTAGAAGGTAATGCCCGTCAAAAAGCGTGGTATATCTATGAAAAATATGGATGTGATTGCTTTGCTGACGATACAGGTTTGGAGGTCTTTGCTCTAGGAGGTAAGCCTGGTGTACATTCTGCACGATTTGCTGGGGAACAAAGAAGCAATGAAGATAATCGCAGGAAATTGTTGGAGGATCTGAAGTCGGAACTTGATCGAAGAGCCCGATTTAGAACTTCAATTTGTTTGATAATAGGCGGAAACGAGGTTATGTTTGAAGGAATTGTTGAAGGAAAAATACTGCGAGAAGAAAAGGGCAATGGTGGTTTTGGATATGATTCGCTATTTGTTCCTTTAGACAACAGTCGATCTTTCGCGCAGATGTCTATCGAAGAAAAGAACATTCTAAGCCATAGAGGGAAGGCAATTGGACACCTTCGTCTATTTCTTGAAGGTAAGTGATGAGAATTTAGCTAATTTGCGCCCCTGTTTTATTACTAACCCTAAGGAATAGATAATGATTACATATCTTGAATTTGAAGCCCCAATTAAGGAATTGAATGAGCAAATAGAAAAGCTCAAAGAGAGTGAACAGAAGACGGGGGTTGATATGTCGAATGCCATCGCAGATTTGGAGCGAGCGGTCAAAGAAAAGACAAATGAGATTTATAGCAATCTTGATGCATGGCAACGTGTTCAAGTAAGTCGCCATCCCGATCGTCCATATACTATTCAGTATATTGAGGCTATTACGGACAATCAATGGATTGAATTGCACGGCGATCGCACAGTAAAAGATGACAAAGCCATGGTAGGTGGTTTTGGTATGTTGGATGGTCAAAGCGTTATGTTCATTGGTCAGCAAAAAGGTATCAATACCAAAATGCGACAATACAGAAACTTTGGAATGGCTAATCCAGAGGGATATAGAAAAGCTTTACGATTAATGAAGTTGGCAGAGAAGTTCAATAAGCCAATCGTGACTTTTATTGATACACCTGGGGCTTATCCTGGACTTGAGGCTGAAGAAAGAGGGCAAGGTGAGGCGATCGCACGTAACTTGTTTGAAATGATGAAGTTGAAAGTTCCGGTGATTTGTATAATCATCGGTGAAGGCGCATCAGGAGGTGCATTGGGAATTGGAATTGGCGATAGAGTGCTTATGCTTGAAAACACCTGGTATTCAGTTATTTCGCCTGAGTCTTGCTCTTCAATTCTTTGGAGAAGTTGGGATCATAAAATAACAGCATCAAAAGCCTTGAAACTGACTGCTGATGACATGTTTGGCAACAAGCTCATTGATGGAATAATAAAAGAACCACTTGGAGGCGCGCATGCGAATCGACCTGAGATTTTTGCAACAGTAAAGAGCGAAATCCTCCGTCACCTCAAGGATTTGAATGCACTAGATACCAATCAAAGAACACAAATTCGTATTGAGAAATTCTGTGCAATGGGTGTGGTAGTCGAATAACCAACGCCCTTTGTTCACAATTCTTTAGTTTATATAGTTAATAAACAATGATGAGGGAATAAAAAATCTCTTTGAGAACACCTCGCATTGATTAGCTTTGCAACGCATTTTATTACTTAAAACCCTTTTTAAATCAATTGAACATGAAAAAGAATAGCTTCTACGTAGCATTCGTAGCAGTAATGTCTGTTCTGACGCTTGCTGCATGCGGCGGTCTCGGAAAAATGGAAAAGCACATAGCTGATCTAGGTGCTACAGCAACGCCTGAACCTCTTGAAGTACATGGCGATAGCATTCAACTTTCTATCAATGGAAAATTCCCTGAAAAATACTTTCACAAGAAAGTTGTTGTTGAGGCAACGCCTGTTCTAGTTTACGAAGGTGGCGAATCTAAATTCGAAATGAAAGGTTTCCAAGGCGAACAAGCTGCAGGTAACTACGAGAAAGTTCCATTTAAAACAGGGAAAGGTTTCTCTTACACAGACAAAATTGCTTTCGTTCCAGGAATGGACACTAGCTCACTTTACCTAAACATTCACGGATCTAAAGGTTCTAAAGTTGCTGATTTCGCTCCATATAAAATTGGAACTGGTGTTATCACTACTCCTTACCTAATCAAAGGTGATGATAAAGTGGTTTCAAACAAAGACGATAAGTACATTCGTGTTACTTCTTTCTCTAAGAAAGCAGAACTTAACTTCGATTACAACTCTTCAAAATTGAAGCCAGCTGAAATGAAGCAAGAAGATATCAATGCATTGGTTACTTTCCTTCAAACAGAATTGGCTGCTAATCCAAAGATTGTTATCAAAAACATCGAATTCGTAGCTTACGCATCTCCAGAAGGTGAGATTTTCTTGAACGATAATCTTGCAACTGAACGTGCTGATGCAGGTAAGGCTGCTTTCCAAAGCATTCTGAAAAAAGCAAAGATGGACACTACTTACAACAAGATGATGTCTGTTACAGCGAAGGGTGAGGACTGGGATGGTTTCCGCACTGCAATGGAAGCTTCTGCTATTGAAGACCGCGAAATTATCGTTCGTATTCTTCAGAAGACTTCTGATCTAGCTGCACGTGAGCAAGAGATTAAGAATATCAGCAAAACTTATACTGAGATTCAAAAAGACATCTTCCCTTCACTTCGTCGTTGTACAGTTGTAATCAACTACGATTTGAATGGTTATACTGACGCTGAATTGATGGCTATTGGAAAATCAAATCCTTCTAGCTTGAAATACGAAGAATTGATGACAGCTGCTCTTCTTACAGAAGATATGAGCACTAAAGCTGCAATCTATGCTGAAGCTGAGAAAAAAGCTGATGCTGACTTCCGTGCATCTAACAACCTTGGTGTTATCTTGTATAACCAAAACAAAGTTGCTGATGCTGAAGCGAAATTCAACGCTGCTTACAACAAAGCTAAAACAGCTGAGACGAACTGCAACATGGGTGCTGTAACTCGCTTGAAAGGTGATCGCGCTGGTGCAATGAAATATTTGAACGCTAGTAACACTAACGAAGCGAAATACAACAAAGGTCTTATCGATATCCAAAATGGTGACTATGCTAGCGCTGTTAGCAACATGTCTTCATACAAGACTTTCAATACATCTCTTGCTAAATTGTTGAATAAAGACAACGGTGGTGCTGATGCTGACATGAAAGCAAGCAACGATACTTCAGCTCTTGCTGATTACCTTCGCGCTATAATCTGCGCTCGTAGCAATGATGCTGCTGGTGTTGCTTCAAACTTGAAGTCTGCGGTTCAAAAAGATTCTTCTTTAGCTAATAAAGCGAAAAAAGATCTTGAATTCCGCAACTTTGCTTCTGCTTTGACTTTCTAATATTAGTTGATTACTATATTGAAAACGTCCCGCTTTTTTTAGCGGGACGTTTTTTTTTTGTGTCACTAATATTTGCTATATTTAACCAAATAAAACCTTATGACCAAACTATACTTATTCTTTTTTTCCTCTCTATTATTGAGCTTAAATTCATTCGCTCAATGTGATGGTTCTCGATTTCGCGAATTCGTTTTCAATGATGTAACTATTACTGAAGACATTCTTTACGGCTCAAACATTCGGTTCAATGGTCAAGCCATTGATCTGTTAATGGATGTTTATGCGCCAGCGGGTGATGGCAACACACCAAGACCTTTAGTAATAATAGCACATGGAGGCTTCTTTGCCTACGGTAGTAAGGACGGTCCTGACGTTGTTCCACTTTCTTATGATCTAGCAAGAATGGGATATGTTACGGCTAGTATTAGCTATAGATTGGGCTTTGCAACAGGAGGACAATTAGATGCGAATATGACCGAAGCAGCGATGCGCGGTGTGCAAGACATGAAAGCAGCGATTCGCTGGTTTAGAAAGGACGCTGCAGAAAACGGAAACGTTCACAACATTGACACCGATCACATCTATATAGCTGGAGTTAGCGCTGGAGGTTATATTACTCTTCACCTTGCGTATCTGGATCAAGAAGCGGAAATACCAGCCAATGTCACGATGACTAATCCTGGACTCGAAGGTGGTATTGAAGGGCAATCCGGCAACGAAGGATATTCAAGCGATGTTAGAGCCATTATAAATATGTGCGGAGCTATTGGTGATACTTCTTGGATTCAACCAAATGATGAGCCTGCTTTGTTATTTCACGGCGATAATGATCAAACAGTTCCTTTTGATTCCGATACGCAATATTACCTCGGAATAATTCCGATTATTGATGTAGATGGAAGTAATTCCATAAATGAAAAATTGAATCAAGTAGGCGTTGAGCATTGTTTCGAAATTCATGAAGGATTTGATCACGTTCCTCATGTCGCAAACACTGCAATTTATGATACAACACTTTCAATCATCTCCAATTTCCTTTCTCATTTCGTTTGTGAAATAGAACTCGATTGTGAATACAGAGAATTGGCGGTTGGTGTTGAGGAATCTGAATTAGCTAATATGAATGTTTATCCAAATCCAACGGCGGATAGACTTTTCATTAAAACAGACGAGCCTGTTTCTGTTCGTATGACTTCTTTAATAGGTGCTGTTGTTTATACAGGAAAGAACATCACATCAATAGACTGCACTAGTTTTAGTGCTGGAATGTACTTGTTGACTATTGAGTCTAAAGGCAAGTATTACACAACAAAGGTTCAAATAGATTAAAATAATTTGCCCCCCAAAAAAAAGCCCTCTAGTTGAGTACTAGAGGGCTTTTTTTATTTTGAAATAATATTATAAAATTGGTTTCAACTTCCAGCTCAATCCAAGACCAATAATGCTCTTGAATTGAACCCCTGGACCTACATTAATTGGAGTTCCAATCTCATCACGTTCTTTTACGATTGAAGTATTATCATCATAAATCAAATGCGTGAAAATCGTACATGTTAAGAATTTATTGACTTTCATTGAAATCAAATTTTCCCAGCTGACATCGACATTTCCTGGAGTGTCCAAATAGTTAGAGAATAACTCCAATTTGGTTTTTAAGTTTACATTTTCCATGATGTCCGAAGTAAATTGAACACGTGCATAAGCACCCATCTCTGAACGAAGATTAGAACCACTGCCTTTAATTGCAGTAACACCATCTGCCTCGAATTGACGCTTAACACCAAATGCACCAGCATCAGCTAGATCTTGGTCCAATACAATAATACCACGGTACGTCATAGGTGAAATGAATGCTGTGAATTTTTTGTTTGGCTTATAGTCCATACCCAATGAGAATAATGTCCAACCTGGTGCCATGAAATCAGAAATTCTATTCGAGTAATCAGGGATTCCTGCTGATAAGGCTGAGTAACCTGGTGCGAATTGCGTTTTAAAGTTTAAAAGCCCTGCGTAAAACCACTTTTGACTTGCTTGATAACCGTATTTGCTAGTGATATCAAATTTATCATCTGTCTTAATCGCTCGAGAATCAAATCCCTGCAGTAGTATACCATAGGCAATGTCTAGTGAGTTATCCCAAGCATGTTTTTCTTTTCTATAATTGGCATAATATGAAAGTAGACCTGTCGTGCTGATTGAGTTGTTACCACCAGCAGCCCATTGATTTAAGTACGTAAATGTTGCATTAAATCCAGCAGTTCCACCTGTTGTCCAGCGGATTGAATCACCAACTGGAGCAAGTGTTTTCATATTTTTCTCTTCTTCTGAAGTAGGGTTAGTTTGTGCGCTAAGACTTACTGAAAGACCAGTAATTAATAGGCCTACAAGAAGTAATTGTTTCATTTTGGTGCGAAGTTATTTGTAAATAGGTCGTCGAAATTACAGCCAAATAAAGGACAGACGACAACTTTTTTAAGTAAAGTGTTTTTGGCACGACCATTGGCAACGTGAGAGTATAAAATTATTAAGCCATGAAAAAGAATTACCTGCACAAACTCATATACCTTCTTGGAATAGTAGGATTGGTTTCTTTTCAATCATGTATTATCATAGAAGACGATGAAGTTCGCTACGGTCCTGATGGACGCGAAGGCAAAGCATTTTTTTCAATCGATTACGACTGGAACCCGCCATACGCTTATTGGGACAATAATCCTTCAATGCCAGACAATGCATTTTATGGTGAGTATTACAGAACCTATCCTGGAATATATGATTTCGAATACTATGTGAATCCATGGGAATATTGGTGGGGAACTTATGAAGTTTACACTTACCCCGGAATGCCAGGTCAACCGAATGGAATACCAGGTGCTAATGGAGCTGATACCCACTTAAAAATGATTTGTAATGATGAAGGATTCTATTTTGAAGGGGATGTCGATTGTACTTGCATTAGAACAGTTGAATCTAATGGCGACATTATTGTCGAAGTGAAGGATGCTGAAAGACATTTTAAAGTAACCATGCGAAAGGCCCTTGTGAAAGAAAGACCTTCGGTCAATCAACCTAAGAAACACAACTAGTCTATTATATATTCTATTTAAGAAACCGTCTCACTCAAAGTGAGGCGGTTTTTTATTGCACAATTATTTCTTTGTACCGACGTCTTACAAGATATTAGCAGCAATGAATTTCGAATATCCAGCAAAAATTATCATCGCTTGGGCTGAGGCCATTGGCGGAAACAAAGAAATCCGCGATTGGCTTATGGCTAATGGTTACCCCGAATTGGGTATTTTTATTTTTGCATTACATAACAAGCAAGAGGCACGCGATTGGCTGTTAACAAATGGGCATCCCCATTTGATGGCACTAATCAACGGAGTTGAAGGCAATCCTAATGCGATTTTGTGGCTAAGGAAATATGAGCTTGATGTGCTTGCTAAGATGGCGCAGGCTGGAGACAATAGCGAAGAAGCAATGATTTGGCTTCATGCAAACGGATTCGCCGATATGGCGAAAGTTGCTGGTAAAATTCGAATAATCAAAAATGAAATAGAGTCGAGCAACAATGACATGCACAAGATTTCACCTGAATGAAATCGAAGTGACATATATTTGACCATATGGTAGAACCAATCATTTTTACACTGAAAAACGGAATTAGAGTAGTTCATCAACCTCTTGATCGTGAAGTGGCACATTGCGGATTGCTCATTGGCGCAGGAAGTCGAGATGAGAAGGAGAATGAACATGGATTGGCCCATTTTCTTGAGCATTGTTTTTTTAAAGGAACGAAAAAGCGAAAAACCTTTCATATACTTAGCCGACTCGATGCTGTTGGTGGTGAAATCAATGCATTCACTGCTAAAGAAGAAACATGGGTTCATGGTTCTTTTCTAAAAGAACACTATGAGCGAACTATCGAGTTAATCGCAGATATCGCATTCGATTCTACTTTCCCTGAAAAAGAAATTGTCAAAGAAAAAGAAGTTATTCTTGATGAGATTAATAGCTACAAAGACAGTCCATCTGAAATGATTTTTGAGGATTTTGATGAATATCTTTTCAATAATCACCCGATAGGGCGCACTATTTTAGGCACTGAAAAATCGTTGAAGAAATTCAATTCTAAGCATCTCTTGAATTTCAGGAAAAGAAATTTTACTGCAGAAAATTTGATTTTTGCTTCTGCTGGTAAAATTGACATTGATAAGTTAAAGTATTATATGGAGAAGTATTTCGGAGAGCAGAAGCTTTCCAATACTCCATTAGATAGAACAGCATTCAAAGGATATCGTCCTTTTGAAAAAGTGGAAATAAAGGATATTCATCAAGTGCACTACGTAATGGGCACAAAAGCTTATGATTATCATGATAAAAAGCGACCAGGCCTTTCTTTGTTGAATAATGTTTTAGGAGGTCCAGCGATGAATAATAGACTTAGTTTGAATATCCGTGAAAAGCACGGTATTGCATATCATATCGACTCTACTTATGCGCCTTTTAGTGATACCGGTGTTTTTTCAATCTACCTCGGTACAGACAAGAATAATTTGGAAAAGAGTAAGAAATTAATCTGGAAAGAAATCAATACGCTAAGGGAGAATCCACTTTCAGTTCGCCATTTACATGAGGCAAAAAAACAAATTATAGGTCAGATCGCTCTTGCTCAAGATAGCGGAGGAGCTATCATGTTCAATTTAGGAAAGAGCCTTTTGCTTTTTAATAGGATTGACTCTTTGGAGTACATTTTTAGTAAAGTAGAGGAGATTACTTCGAAACAATTACAAGACATTGCTCAGGAAGTTTTTGATCCTAAACGAATGAGTTCACTTACCTACAGCTATAAATGAAAAAGCCCGGCGATGCCGGGCTTTTTTTTTCGTTGCTCTGATCTTAGTGACTTTCGCCTTCTTTATGATCATGACCTTTGCAATCTTCATGGTTGTGATCGTGCTCTCCACCGGTGGCATTCATATGCTCATCAGTTGGTTTGAAGTTCTCAATCATTATTCCAGTTGCAAGAAATTTAATAGTCTCCTTAGCAGGTGAATTCGCTGCAATCTGCTCTTCTGTTCTTTCTGCTTCTTGTTTGAATGCCTTTCCATTAACTACAGCTGTCAAACCTTGAACTCCGCTTGTAGGGATAAAGAACTTATCTTGTGTTTTTACAAGCATAGCCTCGCCATTTGGCAACGACATCTCTAACCAGCAGCCCTCGCCTGTGCAAGAAGCCATAATCTTTCCTGAGATTTTCATGTCAAGACTATCATTGGCACCGAGCGCAATAAGAGCACTATCAACTGCCACCTTGCCTGCAGGGTCAAAAGTTTCTCCATAGATAGGATGACCATTAACCTGACCTGTTGCATTCGCAGTATGTGAATGATCGCAACCACCCATCATGATTGATGCTGCGATGAAAAAGAAGTATTTTTTCATTTTAATATCATTGAATATTTATCACAAAGAAACAACAAAATGACTTAGTCCTACATCTTCTTTATTAGGAATTCTGTCCTTCTATTTTGAGCCCGACCATCGTCTGTGTCGTTTGATGCAATTGGTTTTGTTTCACCATAGCCTTTATAGCTAATTCGCTTTCCATCAATTCCTTTGGATGTAATATATCTTAAAACTTCAAAGGCGCGCTCTGTAGATAATGCCAGGTTAGCTGCGTCATTTCCAACATTGTCGGTATGCCCTCTAATCTCAATCTCAATGCTTGGATGCTCAATTAGGTATTGGGCAAATTCATCTAAAATCAAATAGGATTTTTGATCAATATCAGCTTTTGAAGTAGAGTAGTAGATGTCGTTTATAACAAACGGCTTTCCCGCCTCACTGATTTGTGTTTCCATATTCAATTTTGCCACTACTGGCGGTTTTGAATCTTCCTTGCGCATAACAACTCGAGTGTTGAATGCAACATTATCTCCTTGTACACTTACTACAATGTCTTCTTTCTTATCCACTTTAACAACAGCAGCGTATCTGCCATCATCTGCATTGACTTTGATTTTTTGTGATGTTTGGCTTTGTGCATACTTAACCTCAACGGATGCATTTTGCGGCGGAGTGCCATCTTCTGTTTTTACATCACCTTTCAAAATCATGACTTTTTCTGGTTTGGCTTTTTCAGGCATTTTAAATTGATAGACATCATAACCACGCTGATTATTTAAATCTTTTGCCCCGAAATAGGCCACATCACCATCACTTGACACTACAATTCCAATTTCATCCTTGTCACTATTAATCGGGTAACCAATGTTCTTTGGTTGACTAAAAGTGCCGTCGTCATTCATTTTGCAGTAATAGATATCCAAACCACCAACTCCGACATGCCCGTCACTTGAGAAATATAGAGAACGGCTATCTGAGTGCATATATGGTGCTTTGTCTTTGCCTTTCGTATTGATTGTGGCTGGTAGTGGTTTCGCTTGTCCCCAGCTACCATCTGATTGACGTTTAGAGACAAATATGTCAATTGAATAATTCCCATCTGCATCTTTAATACACTCTGTTCGTGCAGCCGCAAAAAATAGAAGCGTACCATCAC
>JBIIBU010000308.1:0-2618 GCA_044239235.1 Flavobacteriales bacterium | reverse complement strand
CTTCGAAGTCGTTGCGACCTAGTGTTTGATTCAGCAGCGAGTTTAGGGTTGACTTTAGTAAGTCGGCCCTATTTCGAGTGGGTATAACAACAGTGATTTTCATTTTATACTTGGCAATAATTAGATTCGGGCCCAGAATAGATTAGGTAGTTCACCATGCTCTTTGGCGATAGGCTTGATTTCTTCTGCAACTAATTTTTGAACTCCTTCAGCCCATCCGTAATCGTGGAAACAAATTAGTGCTCCTGGTTCGAATTTATCTTTCCAAGAATCCCAATCGATTTTTACTCCCTCATAGGAATGATCGCCGTCAAAAAATCCAAATCCAAAACGATGGTTGACTGTCTTGCTCACATCACCAGAGAAGCCACGAAGTTTCACAATGTTATTTGAATATCGTTTTGTGTTGGAATTGAAAGAAGCAAAAGTGTCTTTTTGACCTTCTGTCATGGCGTGGTTTTGCCAAGTATCAACGCAATATAGTTTTCGGTCGGTGTTGTATAAACCTTCTGCGATATAGCAGCTAGAGGCTCCTAAATAAGAGCCGATTTCTAATACGTCTCCTTTGGTTTTTTTTGCAAATTCAAATAACAACTTTCGCTCAGGTTGAGTTGTATGCGTAAAAATTGAATCAGCCTTTTCGAACGGAGAGGTAAGTCCTAGAACGTTCTTTATTCCCCTTTTTATTTTAGCTATCATGATTTGTTGTTTCTTGTTTTTATAATTCTCGCAGGCACTCCAGCGGCAACAGCATATTCGGGTATGGATTTGGTGACTACAGACCCGGCGGCGATTACAACACCATCGCCTATATGAACACCATCCATTATTTTGACACCACTACCTATCCAAACATCATTTCCTATGGTGATACCTTTTCTCAGTTCTGGTTGATCCATTATTGGAATGTCCGTTCTCGAAAAGTCGTGATTCGCAGGAATAATAACCGTTTGAGTAGCGATTCTAACCTTATTGCCAATCTTTAATTTGCCATGTCCATAAATCACACAAAATGGATTTATCGAACAATCATCACCAATGATGATGTCGCCTCCATACGTAGATAGAAAACTATAAGGACTGATATCGCAATTGTTTCCAATTACAATATTTCCACCATAAGGAGTCTCCAATATCGCCTTTCGAGAGATTTTACAATTGCTCCCAAAGCGGATATTTTTCTTGAAGAAAACGCGTAATATTTTAGACTTAATGTACCAGTACATTTCCTTTCATATATACTATTCCTTGTGAGGAAGAAATTAATTTTCCTGTGCCATAAACATCGGCCTCTTGTATGTTGAAGCTATAAGCTTGTTCGATATAATCAATCCACTCGTTCTGATTTGAAACAATCGAAACAGAGATGAAATAATCGCCTTCAATGAAATTTGGATCTTCAACTTTTAAAGTCGCTGTACCTGAATTCATCAAAGAATAAGCGCCTGTTCCAGCAATCTCATTGTTTAATGAGGATACTCGATATCCCAATTCATTTTCGATTCCAAAGCCAACAAGTAAATTGGCAATTGGATCGGGTGATTCAAAATAGAACTTAATAGAAAAGGATTCGCCCATCATGAGGTGATTCACAATTTCACCACTAGCATTTTCTATCCAAATCTTCTTGATGATATTTCCTTTACCAGCGCTGCGATGAGCATTGGTTAAATCACGAATCAGTGAACCATCAGATACACTGCCGCTCTTCAGATAGGATCGAATCACTTCATTGGTATTTCCAAATTCTTTGATTTGGCCAAATTGCATCAGCATCCCTTTTGTGCAAAGACTTTGCACAGCGGCCATGTTGTGACTAACAAAAAGAACAGTGCGTCCTTCATTGCTAGAAACCTGCCCCATCTTTCCAAGACACTTTTTTTGAAATTCAGCATCGCCAACAGCAAGTACTTCGTCTACAATCATTATCTCACTTTCTAGATGCGCTGCTACTGCAAATGCAAGTCGCACATACATCCCGCTGCTATATCGTTTGACAGGAGTGTCGATGTATCGCTCTACGCCGCTAAAATCAATAATCTCATCTAATTTTCTAGTGATTTCTTTCTTCCGCATGCCGAGAATCGAACCGTTGAGAAAGATGTTTTCGCGGCCGGTGAGTTCAGGATGAAATCCTGTGCCCACTTCCAACAAACTAGCAATTCTTCCCTTTACCTTTAAACTGCCGGTGGTAGGCTGCGTAACACGAGATAATATTTTTAAAAGTGTTGATTTACCTGCACCATTCCTTCCTACAATTCCAACGGATTCGCCCTGGTTTATTTCAAAGTTGATGTCCTTCAGCGCCCACACATATTCTGAATCTCCTTTCTTGCTGCGATCGTTGGACTCTCCAATTTTTAAATATGGATCTTCTTTGCCGCGCATACGAGACCACCATCTGTTCAAATCATGAGACAAGGTCTTTGTACTCACCAATCCGAGGCGGTACATCTTACTTATATCTTCTGATTTTAAAACTACTTTTGACATATCTCAATTTTAAACGGTGTCCATAAATACCTTCTCAACTCTATTGAAAGTGATAATCGCAATTATGAAGAGAACTATCGTCACGATAAAACTATACGCAAGCATCTGAAAATCGAAAGTTCCAG
>JBIIBU010000307.1:0-2629 GCA_044239235.1 Flavobacteriales bacterium | reverse complement strand
CTTGGATTCAAGTGTGTGCTTGAGTTGATCAGGTGGAAAGTAATCGTATTCAATAGCGTAGCCTGGTCGAAACATTTTAGCGTTTTCAAATCCAGGAATCAATCGAAGTGCTTTGTATTGAACGTCGTCTGGAAGACTTGTGGAGAAGCCGTTTACGTAGATTTCTACGGTCTTCCAGCCCTCTGGTTCGACAAAGATTTGATGTCTGTCTTTGTCGGCAAAACGATTGATTTTATCTTCAATTGATGGACAGTAGCGAGGTCCGGCGCCTTGTATACGCCCCGTGAACATTGGGCTTTTTTCGAATCCTGTTTGCAGGATATCGTGAACGTCTTGATTCGTATAGGTGATGTGGCAACTGCGTTGATGACTTAGGGGTTTAGTATTTGTGTAAGAGAATTTTTGTGGGTTTTCATCCCCTTTTTGCTCTTCCATTTTGGAATAATCCAATGATCTCCCATCGATGCGCGGAGGTGTACCTGTTTTGAGCCGTCCTGAGCGGAAACCTAGCGCTGTCAGCTGTTCTGTGAGGCCTTCAGCGCGCTTTTCTCCAATTCTGCCACCACCAAATTGTTTCTCTCCAATGTGTATGATTCCATTCAAAAACGTCCCGTTGGTAAGCACTACAGATTTTGCTTTGAATGTTATACCCATGGCGGTTACAACTCCGGTCACACGATTATTTTCTACGATAATTTCTTTTACCATATCCTGCCAGAAGTCGAGTAGGGGAATTGTCTCCAATTGATTTCTCCATTCTTCCGCAAACATCATTCGGTCG
Organism: Flavobacteriales bacterium; assembly: GCA_044239235.1. GTDB lineage: Bacteria > Bacteroidota > Bacteroidia > Flavobacteriales_D > Sanyastnellaceae > JAIXWP01. Next base: position 1,848 of record JBIIBU010000307.1, on the reverse strand, counting down.
TTCTGAGCTCGTGGACTCCACATGGCTGGACCCTTGGATCGATTAAGCATTCTGAACTGAATTGCACTGAGATCTGAAACTATTCCGCTATAACCGCCGAGCGCATCTATCTCTCTGACAATCTGTCCTTTGGCTATACCACCCATAGCAGGATTGCAACTCATTTGGCCAATTTTGTTCATGTCCATTGTGATCAATAAAGTGTGCATTCCGAGCTTCGCGGAAGCGGCACTTGCCTCGTTTCCGGCATGGCCGGCACCAACTACTATGACATCGTAACTTGGATACATGGTTTTTTGTGTTTCACGTGAAACTTTTGATTTTTACTGTTTTTGAGGGTATTTTGAGAGTGCTAAATCTTCCAATTTTCGCATCTTTTGAGAGTCCTCTTTTTGCTTGTCTTTGTAACCACAAAGATGCAAAACTCCATGAATAACAACACGTTGCATTTCTGCTTTTTTATCAACAAGATTTTTACAAGCATTGTCTTCGACACGATCTACACTAATAAAAATGTCTCCAGCAATTACGTCACCATCGGCATAATCGAATGTGATTATATCTGTGAAGTAATCGTGATTGAGATATTGCTTGTTCATTTCTAGCAAATAGTCGTCACTACAGAAGACAAAAGCCAGCTCACCCACACGTTTTCCGTGGGATAGCGCAGTTTCTGTGATCCACTGACGAAACAAAGCCTTATTGGGAAGCACATAGGGCACTCCCTCGCTGTGAAATGTGATTTTACCCATAGAAAGCAAAGTTCACGCGATTAAGCATCAAGAAATCGATGTCTTCAGAATAGAGTTAATAATCAATTGTTGAAAGAGAAGCGTTCTTGTCAAATAGCCAAAAACCGACCCCCTAGGAAGCCTTACAGCAACGCCTACGGTAAAAACCCAAGTCTACAGACCTATAAACGAAAAAAGGGGCTCTAAGCCCCTTTAAATTGAATATTTCATGTTGGATTATGCTGTTTGATGCTCCAAAACCTCAAAATGCATGGTGCAAATGCGGCCGTTGTCGTCAAACTCACATTTATCAGATAAATTTCTCATAAGGAAGACTCCACGACCGTGAGGCTTCTCAATATTTTCTGGAGCTGTCGGATCCGGAAGATTGTTATAATCAAATCCAGAGCCTTCATCTTCAATTCGGAAAACAATGTTCTTGTCTTCTATATCGAATGTAACCTTAACCTGTTTTGAAGTGTCCAACTTGTTTCCGTGAACAATGGCGTTATAAACGGCTTCAGTCATTGCAATAAGCAATTCACCGTAATAATCCTCTTTTACGTGAAACTCTGCGCACACCTCGTCAACCATTCGCTCAGCTAGAGTAATGTTCTCCATGATCGATGGAAACTGTATAGTTCTTTGGCTAGATGACATATTTGTTGAGTTTGTATTTGAGGTATTACAAATGAATCTGTGTTTACCCATGCAATTTTAAAAGAAATTCATCAATTATCCGACGTCCGGTGAGATAATATTCACACACGGATTGTTAACGACGAAACGATCTCATAAATTTTTCCAGGTAAACTTCTTACGACACCTTTGAATTCTAGTTCCAATAAAATCGATGAAGTAGCCGTCAAACCTAGTTTTAGTTCGTTCGAAATCCGATCAACAGGTTGGCGTCCCCTAGATTTTAATAGCTCTGCAACAGATAATTCATCTTCAGACAGGTCGGAAAAAAGTTCTAACTGACTATTAACACCATTGGTTTCCATATTCCAATTCATGTACTCAATTAAATCTTCAGGTCCATTCAGAATAGCAGCAAGATTTCTTCGAATAAGGCTATTACAGCCGGCACTGTGTTGATCATTTGCCCGGCCAGGGT
>JBIIBU010000306.1:0-2635 GCA_044239235.1 Flavobacteriales bacterium | reverse complement strand
ATACCGCCATTGATTTGATGTTCTTCTGCTGTTACAACAGCGCCCGTTTTACGAGCACTTGTCACTACAGCTTCAATATCCAATGGCTTAATCGTGTGAATGTTGATAAGGTCAACAGTTATTCCTTCCGCTTCAAGCGCTTTAGCAGCCTCTACAGCCTTCCAAACCAAGTGACCGGTAGCGAAGATGCTTACATGATTTCCAGAGTGCATATGCCATGCCTTGCCGATTTCAAACTTTTGATCAGGAGCAGTAAACGTTGCTACTTTCGGACGACCGAAGCGCAAGTAAACAGGGCCGTGATGCTCAGCAATGGCAATTGTAGCCGCCTTCGTTTGGTTGAAGTCACATGGATTGATGACCGTCATGCCCGGTAGCATAGACATCATGCCGATATCTTCAAGAATTTGATGGGTCGCACCATCTTCACCAAGAGTAAGACCGGCGTGAGAAGCGCAGATTTTTACGTTCTTATCGCTGTATGCGATGCTCTGACGAATCTGATCGTATACGCGACCTGTAGAGAAGTTGGCAAATGTTCCAGTGAATGGAATGTAACCACCTATAGTCATACCAGCTGCTACACTCATCATGTTAGCTTCAGCGATTCCAACCTGGAAGAAGCGTTCTGGAAAATCTTTTTTGAAAGCATCCATTTTTAATGAACCAATAAGGTCGGCACATAGTGCAACCACTTTTGGATTGGTCTTTCCAAGTTCATGAAGTCCCTCTCCAAATCCAGAGCGGGTGTCATTCGAGTTATATATCGTGAAGTCGAGCATTTTTGATTTCTTATTTCTTATTTCTTATTTCTGAACGGTCCCTGAGTATCTCGCCATGGGCGAGATGTATCGAAGCGCCTATTTCTAACTATCACACTATCACACTATCTCAGTAATCGCCTAGCGTTTCTTCCAATTGTGAAAGTGCATTAGCAAGTTCAGCGTCATTTGGAGCTACACCGTGCCATTTGTGTGTACCTTCCATAAAGTCTACACCTTTACCCATTGAGGTAGTCATGAGAATCATTACAGGCTTTCCTTTTCCAGTGTGTTCTTTAGCTTTAGAAACAGTAGCAAGGATTTCTTCCATGTCGTTTCCGTTCATTTCAAGAACGTCCCATCCAAAAGCTTCCCATTTGGAGCGCAGGTTACCAAGGCTCATTACCTTTTCGGTTGGACCGTCAATTTGTTGACCGTTCACATCGATTGCAGAGATGATGTTGTCAATTTTGTGATGAGCAGCATACATAGCTGCTTCCCAAATTTGACCTTCTTGCAATTCACCATCACCATGAAGTGTATATACAAGGCATCTATCGCCATTGAGTTTTTTTGCTTGAGCTGCTCCAAGAGCAACAGACAATCCTTGTCCCAAAGAACCACTAGCCATGCGAATACCTGGAAGTCCATCATGGGTTGTAGGGTGACCTTGAAGTCTTGTATTCAATTTTCTGAATGTTCCCATTTCAGAAACAGGGAAATAACCTCTTCTTGAAAGCACACTATACCATACTGGTGAAATATGGCCATTGCTCAAAAAGAACAAGTCTTCATTTTTTCCATCCATATCCCATTTCGGAGCATCGATGGTCATCAGATTATTATACAAAGCCACTAAATAATCGGTGCAGCCAAGACTTCCGCCTGGGTGTCCGCTATTAACTGCATGCACCATCCTAACGATGTCGCGACGCACTTGTGAGGCAATTTTTTGAAGTTCTTGAATAGTATCCATAGAATTAATAGGGGCTTTATATGGCGGCAAATTTACTTTTTTGTACTCCCTATATCGTCCATTGTTTGAATCTTGTGGAAATCTCTTGAAAGACTTGATTGCGTTGGTTTTCGAGTACTTAAATTCCTGTGCACTACCTTTGCAGCACATGCAATTTACAGATCTTAAGATTATCGAGCCGATTTTGCGCTCACTGAATGAAGAGGGATATACGAATCCTACTCCGATCCAAGCACAAGCCATTCCATACGTCCTTGAAGGACACGACCTACTTGGTTGTGCACAAACAGGAACAGGTAAGACAGCCGCTTTTTCTATTCCAATTCTTCAACACCTCTGTTCTCCGGAATCTAGAGGCAAGAAAGGGCTTCGTGCTCTCATTTTAACCCCAACCCGCGAACTCGCGATTCAAATTCAAGAAAGCCTTCAAGCATACGGACGTCACACTGGCATTCGTCACGCAGTAATTTTTGGTGGAGTAAACCAAAATCCACAAGTAAACCAGATAAGAAGAGGAGTCGACATACTTGTTGCTACCCCAGGCCGTTTGCTCGACTTAATGAATCAAGGACATATTTCACTTCGTCAAATCGAAATGTTTGTCTTAGATGAAGCCGATCGTATGCTCGATATGGGCTTTATACACGACGTAAAGCGCATTATTGCTGCTTTACCTAAGAAGAGACAAACGCTTTTCTTCTCAGCGACAATGCCAACTGAGATTCAAAAGTTATCTTCTACGATTCTTACTAATCCTAAGAAAGTTGAAGTAGCACCAGTTTCTTCGACCGCTGAAACAATCGAACAGCATTTATTCTATGTGGATAAGGGGGATAAAAACAGCTTATTACTTCACGTATTAAATAATGCCGCTTTGACTTCGGTTCTTGTATTTACC
>JBIIBU010000305.1:0-2654 GCA_044239235.1 Flavobacteriales bacterium | reverse complement strand
TCGATTCCATGTCCGGTATTATTTTCTTCATGCTAGTTGGTCGCTTTTTTCAAGCAAAAACACATACCAATTTGCAGTTTGACAGAGATTTCAGAAGTTTCTTTCCTATTTCTGTAAATAAGAAGACCGATGGAGTTGAGAAATCTATTCCCTTGGCGAATCTGAGCATTAAAGACCGAATAATCATTCGGTCGCAAGAATTGATACCTGCCGATGCTATCCTCATTTCAGGAGATGCGCGCATTGATTATAGTTTCGTGACTGGCGAATCAAAACCAGAGCATATTGCAACTGGTAAAGTGGTGTATGCTGGCGGACGTCAAACCTCTGGAGTTTTAGAACTTGAAGTAGTTCGCGAAGTTGAACAAAGTCATTTAACCCAACTATGGAATAAAGAGAACAAGAAAAAAATTGTCAGCAAGATGGACAACTTTGTTGACCGTTTAGGCAGACGATTTGGTGTCTTTCTAATACTGTTGTCCATTGATAGTTTTATATTTTGGTATCCTACCGATCCTACCCGCGGAATACATGCCTTGACTACAATTCTTATTGTAGCTTGCCCATGTGCATTGCTGCTTTCTGCAACATTCACGCATGCATCCATTATTAGTTTGCTGGGAAAAAACGGTGCATTTGTGCGGCAAGCAGATGTGCTCGAAAAAACAGGATTAAGTAAACATATAGTTTGGGATAAAACAGGAACTATCACAACGAAATTAGAAGAAGCCATTCAGTTCAATGGCGCTGAGTTGAACTGCGAACATCTGCAAATGATTATGAGTCTTGCTTCGCAATCTAATCATCCACTTAGTAAAGCTATAACATCATATTTAGCTACTCGAAACGTAATTTCATTGACAGCAGTATCAAACTTTAATGAGATCCCCGGTGGCGGAATAATGGCTTCGATAGGCCACACAGAAATAAAAATCGGCAGTGCTACTTTTGTAAATGCTGAATACGTTTCAACAAAAGAAACGCGTGTATATATTTCCATAGACGGCAAACAGATCGGTTACTTCAGCTTTGGCGCTGGCTTTAGACCGCGATTGAAGGAAGTATTAAACGATCTTTCTAATGGTGGATATCACTTCTCGATTTTGAGCGGTGATAAATCTGCAGATAAAGAAACGCTCAAAGAGCAGTTTGATAGCACTACTCCGATGTTTTTTGGACAATCACCGAGTGAGAAACTTGATTACATAAGTGCACTCCAATCTCAAGGTGAAGAAGTGATTATGGTCGGTGATGGGTTGAATGATGCAGGAGCTCTTTTAAAGAGCGATGTGGGTATAGCCATCTCAGATGACGTCAACAATTTCACACCTGCATGCGATATAATTATTGAAGGAAAATCTTTTGGAAATTTCCACAAGTTGATTCGATTAATTAAAGCTTCCAAGAAAATAGTCATTGCTAGTTTTATTCTCTCCTTGTTATACAACGTAGTGGGTTTAGGATACGCGGTTAGAGGTGAGCTATCTCCAGTCCTGGCGGCTATCTTAATGCCACTGAGCACGATATCAATAATTCTATTTACAACAGGAGTAAGTCGAGTGTGGGCGATGAGTTTAGGTCTTGCTATTCGTCGCAAATAAATATGACATAAGTCAGTGGCAACTCTAACTGCCATCAGTGAAGAGCCAAAAAGTCACAAATACATTTGAAGCGCTAATTGTACAAATCAAATGAGTGCCTTTTATATACTTATCGGAATCAGCATCCCAATAGCCGCGGGCTTTTTGATTGCATTTTTAGTATCTGCTAAAAATGGACAATTCGATGATGATTATACACCATCTATTCGAATGTTGATGGATGATCCAAAGCCACAAGATGTAAACCCAGACATTAAAGAGAATACTGCAACCAAGTAAACCATTATGAATACTAACATTGAACGTTTCGAGTACGACAATACGATTGTAAAAAAGTTCGCAATAGCATCTGCGCTATGGGGACTTGTCGGAATGCTTGTAGGGGTTATAATTGCCCTACAACTCGTATTTCCCGCATTAAATTTTGATCTCTCATTTACCACTTTTGGGCGTCTGCGTCCTATCCACACCAATGCTGTGATTTTCGCATTTGTCGGTAATGGTATTTTCATGGGAGTTTATTATTCATTGCAGCGTCTATTGAAGACGAGGATGTTCAGTGATAAATTGTCAAGCATTCATTTTTGGGGTTGGCAGCTTATCATTGTTTTTGCAGCTGTAACGCTTGCACTCGGCATCACAACAGGTAAAGAGTACGCGGAGTTAGAATGGCCAATCGACATAATGATCACGTTGATCTGGGTCGTATTTGGCATCAATATGTTTGGTACAATTATCAAACGCAGAGAGCGTCACCTATATGTAGCCATTTGGTTCTACATCGCAACTTGGGTAACTGTTGCCATGCTTCACATTGTAAACAGTTTTGAATTACCTGTTACATTATTCAAATCATATTCATGGTACGCAGGTGTTCAGGATGCATTAGTACAATGGTGGTATGGTCACAATGCTGTTGCATTTTTCCTTACTACACCATACTTAGGAATTATGTATTACTTCATTCCGAAGGCAGCACAGCGTCCTGTTTATTCGTATAGACTTTCTATCATCCACTTTTGGGCATTGATATTCTTATATATCTGGGCTGGT
>JBIIBU010000053.1:0-9896 GCA_044239235.1 Flavobacteriales bacterium | reverse complement strand
CGTGGCCAACGTGAGTTGATTATCGGTGACCGTCAAACAGGTAAAACTACCGTGGCGATCGATACTATCATCAATCAAAAAGAATTTTACGATAAAGGTGAACCTGTATTCTGTATCTATGTGGCTATCGGCCAAAAAGGATCTACAGTTGCAGGTACTGTGAAGACGCTAGAAGATGCAGGTGCTATGGCTTATACCGTAGTTGTTGCAGCTACTGCTTCTGATCCAGCACCACTTCAATTCTACGCACCATTCTCTGGTGTGGCGATTGGAGAATATTTCCGTGATACTGGTCGCCCAGCGTTGATCGTATTTGATGACCTTTCTAAGCAAGCAGTTGCTTACCGTGAGGTATCACTTCTTCTTCGCCGTCCTCCAGGACGTGAAGCATATCCTGGTGACGTATTCTACCTTCACAGCCGCCTTCTTGAAAGAGCTGCTAAAGTTAACGCTACACAAAGCGTTGCGGAACGTATGAATGACCTTCCAGAGTCTTTGAGATCTAAAGTGCGCGGTGGTGGTTCACTTACCGCTCTTCCGATCATCGAAACTCAAGCAGGTGACGTATCAGCGTATATCCCAACTAACGTTATCTCTATCACTGACGGTCAGATCTTCTTGGAGTCTAACCTATTCAATGCCGGTGTGCGTCCTGCGATCAACGTAGGTATCAGCGTAAGCCGCGTGGGTGGTTCTGCTCAGATCAAGTCAATGAAAAAAGTAGCTGGTACTTTGAAACTTGACCAAGCTCAGTTCCGCGAACTTGAAGCATTCGCTAAGTTCGGCTCTGACCTTGACGATGCTACCAAATTCGTTATCGAAAAAGGTCGTCGTAACGTGGAAATCTTGAAACAAGGTCAAAACGCTCCAATGACTGTAGAAAAGCAAATCGCTATTCTATACATCGGAACAAAAGGTCTTCTTTCTAAGGTTCCAGTTGATAAGGTTAAGGTTTTCGAAGAAGAATACTTGACTTTCTTGGATCTTAATCACCGTGGTGCTCTTGATAGCCTTCGTGCTGGTCAATTGACTGACGAGATTACTGGTACACTCGAAGCTGTAGCAAAAGATCTTAGCGCTAAATACAACTAATTAGGATAAGCGAGAGAAATGGCAAACCTGAAGGAAATACGTCTTAGAATTACCTCTGTAAATTCCACCATGCAGATTACATCTGCTATGAAGATGGTTTCTGCAGCTAAATTGAAGCGTGCTCAGGATGCGATTACTCGTATGCGTCCATACGCAACGAAACTGCAGGAAATCCTTTCGAATGTAAGTTCTACACTCGATGGAAACGATGGTACATACTCCGCTCAACGCGAAGTGAAAAATGTTCTTGTCGTTGCGATTACCTCAAACCGTGGACTCTGCGGTGGTTTCAATAACAACGTAATTAAACAAGTTCGCAGTTCTATCAAGCAAGAATTTGCTGGTGCTAATGTGAAAGTGGTTTCTTTCGGTAAAAAAGCGTATGATGCTTACCGCAAAACTGAACATCACTACGATCAAGGTTTTGGTGAAACTCCTTATGCTATTTTCGATGCGCTGACTTTCAACAATGTTTCTGCTCTAGCAGAAGAGTTGATGGGACAATTCGCAAGCGGAAAATGGGATAAAGTAGTTTTGGTGTATAATCGCTTCAGAAATGCAGCGGTGCAACAAGTAATGAATGAACAATTCCTACCTGTTAAACCAGTTGAAGGTGCATCTAATTCTAAAGTAGATTATATCTACGAACCAACAAAAGAACAGATTCTAGAAGACCTTATTCCTAGATCATTGAAGGTACAGTTATACAAAGCCCTACTTGATAGCAATGCCGGTGAGCAAGGTGCGCGTATGACTGCTATGCACAAAGCAACCGACAATGCTGGTGAATTGGTTAAAGAATTGAAATTGACTTACAACAAAGCTCGTCAAGCAGCAATTACTGGTGAGATCCTTGAGATCGTTGCTGGTGCTGAATCCCTCAAAGGATAATCGATTAGAGTATTTGAAAATATTGAAAGGAGAAAGCATCGCTTTCTCCTTTTTGCTTTTGAACCGAATCCATTGGGCACTTTTTTTGGTGCATTACATTAACCCATAGAATGTATCTTGCAATATGTTTCGATTTAGGCTCACCCTGAGAACCCGCATCTACCTATCGATGCTTTTTATCATCACGATATCTTTCGTGGTGACAGGGGGAATTGCACTATATGATCACTACGAACAACAAGATAAATACAACGCTCAACGACTAGAAAGAAAGGAGAAGGCTGTAAAGGCTTCTATGGAATACTTCCTCAATCAAGAAGGAGGTAAGATGAAACCGGATAGCGTGCAATTTGAATTTGAAGAGAAAATCTGCGAATTAAGTGATGTACACAATCTGTTTATTTCACTCTATGACTTGCGTGGTAATTATTTGATTTCAACAAATAGTGCCACCATGGATTCTTTGAGTATTCCATACAAGGTACACTATACCGTAATGAAACAACTGGTTACGGGAACTAGTCGTGCGGTGGTCGAAACAGAAGTTAGAGGAAAGAAGTATTTGGTGGCTTATTGGTATTTTACTGACGCTAATTTGAAACCCATTTCAATTTCTAGTGTAGCCTACGAAAAGTCAGAGATGGAAGGAAAGAATGTCTATCTCTTTTTAGGAGAGCTTTTGCAGAGTTATGTTTTACTATTCTTAATGGCTGCCTTGGTGGCTTATTTGCTTTCGACTTATATCACACGTTCATTGCAAGAAGTCGGAGAAAAAATGAAAGGCGTTCAATTGGGTTCCAGCAATGAAGAACTGAGTTGGAAAAGTGATGATGAGATTGGGGCATTGGTGACCGAATACAATAGAATGCTTCGTGAACTTGAGAAGTCGGCGAATATGCTGGCGCGTGAAGAACGTGAAAGCGCATGGAGAGAAATGGCGAAGCAAGTGGCGCATGAAATTAAGAACCCATTGACGCCGATGAAACTCCGCGTGCAACATCTATTGCGTTCGTGGGACGATAAGGCGCCTGATTTTGACCAGAAATTGAAAGTCTATGTGCAGAGCATGACAGGGCAAATTGACACGCTCAGTCGCATTGCGAATGAATTCTCGAATTTCGCTAAAATGCCGAAGCCGAACCTTGAGCATTTTGATGTAGTGAAATTGGTAGAAAGTGCTACAGAAATTTATCAAAATCAATCTGATTATGATTTTACCCTGAGGGTATATCATGTCAATAATCCAGAAGTTATTTCGGATAGAGATCAAATGGTGAGAGTGTTGAATAATCTTGTGACCAACGCCATTCAAGCGATTCCGGAGGGAAGACGCGGAAAAATAGATGTTGCGGTGAGAGAATTTAAAAACCGAATATTCATTCGGGTGAGTGATAATGGAGTGGGTATTTCTGAGGAAGGAAAGGAGAAAATATTTGTTCCAAATTTTACTACAAAGTCAACTGGTACTGGATTGGGATTAGCAATGGTAAAGAACATTGTTTCGAGTAGTGGCGGCAATGTTTTCTTTTGGAGCAAAGAGGGAAAAGGAGCTTCGTTTTATATAGAATTAATACGATGAGATTGCTAATTGCTTTTAACCTCTTCTTTTTTCTAACGCTATTGTCGTTAGCGCAAAATCCAATAGTGTCAAGTGGTCATATCGAACGACTCAATAATTTTCAATCAAAATATGTGGATGCACGTAATGTAGACATCTGGTTTCCGGAAGGGTACAGCGTGAATGAAAAGTACCCAGTGCTTTACATGCATGATGGACAAATGCTCTTTGATAGTAGCAAAACTTGGAATCATCAAGAATGGAAAGTAGATGAAACAGTTTCTGCATTAATTGAAAATGGAACTATCAAACCCTGCATTGTTGTTGGTATTTGGAACAATGGGCCTAAAAGGAATTTCGAATATTTTCCAGAAAAAGCACTCAATTATTTACCAGAAGTGCAGAAGGATACATTGATGAAGAACATGAAGTATCCAATGCAAGCGGATTTGTATTTGCAATTTCTTGTTTACGAATTGAAGCCTTATGTTGATCGCTGGTATAGTACACTTAGTTCTCCTGAAAATACATTTATCGGCGGATCAAGCAGAGGAGGACTTATTTCAATGTATGCTATTTGCGAGTATCCGCAGTTTTTTGGCGGAGCCATTTGTATTTCGACGCATTGGATCGGAGGAATCAATGCGCCGAATGAGCTGATATCCGCGCTCATTTTGCGTTATTTCAAAGAACATTTGCCATCAGGGAAAAATCATAAATTTTACTTTGATCATGGTACAAAAAATCTAGATAGTAAGTATGGAGAACTTCAGCTCAAGGCAAACAAGATTTTGAAGAAAGGTGGATATCAGAAAAAGAATTTATTATCACTTGTGTTTGAAGGAAAAGACCACTCAGAGCCGGATTGGAGTGAACGATTCAATATTCCATTAACATTTATGCTAAAGAAATGAAACAACTAATTTCCTTTTTTATTCTAGCGATAATTTCTTCGCTAACAGCACATAGTCAGGATACCACTGATTATCATTTGGAAATTATCTTGCAAGATGAATATGGCATTGAGATAACTGATATAGATTCAATAAGTCTTACGGTTTTTAACGAGGATTCAGTCTTTTATTTTGAAAATGCTGAATACTCCATTCAACTTGATTTGCCGGAAGGGAAGTACTCACTTAAGGCTGAGGGCCGTGGTTATTATTCAACTGATATAAAAGATATAGAAGTACGCTTATGTTGTCTTTCTGAGATAGTGGTTGTGTTGAATTATGAAGACGGAAAGTGCGATCCGGCTGATAGTCTAAAACATGAAATTTCTTTGATGCGCTTTTATTTTGACTATGATTTCAACCATCCTTCTTTTGGTAATAATGACGGAGCTTTTGGGAATGGTTATCAAATGGGAATGAGTAATCATAACATGTTCGGAATTTCGAAGAGATGGGACATGGGCACAATTAATTCATTCGATTGGGGATGGCAGCAGATTGATTCTTTAGTTGCTCCAGCATTTGAAAATGAATTGGACCGCGCTCGTTATTCTTGGTTCAAATGGGGTTTGGGGTTGACAAATACGTTCATGATTTCAGGTGTTAAAACAGATGATGATAGAGATGATTTTATTTTGAATTTTGGCGCTACTTGGAATATGCCAATCATGTTTCGATATTCAGAAGTGAATGGCAGCACTAAACAGTTCAAAAGAGGCATCCATAAATGGAATGAATTCCAAGCGGAAGCACGATTGACCTACGGGGCTGTGGGTTTTGGTGCGACTTATCGCCTAACAGAATACCTAAAAGGCGATTACCCAGAAATGCCAAGATTAATGTTAAGCCTAACCCTAACCGCCCCCACAATCTAACCACCTACCACCTATTACCTGCTACTTACCACCAACTACCAGCCTATGAAATACGTTGTTTTTTGCGGCTCCGGAATCGGAGTACATCCAGAATATAAAAATGAAGCCATTGCACTTGGAAAAGAAATGGCCAAAAGAAATATTGGTGTCGTTTATGGCGGCGCTAAAATTGGAATTATGGGAGCCGTTGCCGATGGCGCCATGCAGAATGGCGGAGAAGTGATTGGAGTCATTCCTCATTTTCTCAATGCAAAAGAAATTGCCCACGATGCAATTACTGAAATGATTTCTGTTGATACCATGCACGAAAGAAAAGCTTTGATGAATCAACTCAGTGATGGGATGATTACGCTTCCAGGCGGCATTGGAACAATGGAAGAATTTTTTGAAGTATTGACTTGGGGACAACTTGGATTGCACAAAAAACCCATCGCAATACTCAATACATTTGGTTATTACGATGGGTTAATTGAACTGCTAACAACGATGGTAGAAAAAGGATTCCTCAAATCCACACATCGTGATATGATTATTGTTGCAAACGATATCACAACATTACTAGACAAAATGTCCAACTACCAAGCTCCCGCTACTGAACAGTGGATTACGGAAGAGAGAGTTTGATAGTGGGGTAGTGGGGTCGGGAGTTCGTGAGGTCGTGGGGTCTGAGGGTAATCAGTCACCAGTCACCAGTCACCAGTCGTCATTTCTTCGCTTGTCTTTTTTGTTTGCGTGTGAGTTTAGCCATTTCTAATTGCTTTTGGTAATCGGCTTCTTGTTTTTTGATTTTGTCCCATTGCTCTTGTGTCATCATGGTGTAGGTTGTTTGCATGGTGTAGAACAATTGGATTGAAGGTTCTTCTTCGTCCGCGTTGATTACCTTGTCGAATTGATTGTAAGGGATGCGATCGTAGAAAATGGTTTTGTTTTTTTCTGCGGTCTGTACGATGAATTGTTGCTCGTATTTTTTCTTTTCTGAATCAAGTGTAATTGTCGCATCTCTGCCGGCTTTTACCATGATTGTATTAGACACGTAGTTGTTTGCATCTACTACAGCCTCGTAGGTTGCGCCGCTGTTGAACGCAGTGTAAGATTTGTAACGTTCCATAGGATATGTGCAATTGAAACCATCAGAAACGGAAGTGATGTCCAAATGCATTTTCATTCCAGTATATGTTTTTTCTTTTGATGCAATTACATTCATTGCTTCTTGACGAAGTAGTTCGTAGTATGTATTCATTCCATCGATGTTGTATTCCACTTTTACCATATCATAGATCTCAGCGAAAGCCATTTCAGAGATGATTTGATCCAACAATTTGTGGTCGCGGAAAAGGACGTGTACGTTCTTTTTCATTTCGAAACCAACTGGAATTTCAATTGATTTTTTGCTGAATTTTTTCTCTTCTAATTTGTGCGCATAGGTAGGTACCATCGATACAGCGTCGATGTGAACGTCATCTTCTTTGATGCCCATTTGGCCAAGAGCATATTTGACTTGATCGATACGAATGTTCATCAACGAATCCACCTGCCAAGCATTGCGGCCGGACTGAACAGCAGCGAAAATCACGGTGTAGCTAGTAGCTTTAACATTCATCATTACATCTGCTTTCAATGTAATCATGTTGCCATTTGGCGTGTTTGGAGCCACGTAGGCACGCTCGGTGTTGAATGACTGGGGATTGTTGTACAAATAGCTTCCAGCAGCTTGCGATTGCGCTTTAAGCCCAATCAGTAGGCAAACCGCAGCAGTAAATAGAAAATAAATACGTTTCATTTTGTGTTGATTTTTGGTAATTTGAACTTCTGTACAGACCAAAAGCGGAAAGGTTCAAATTGACGACCGACGACCGGTGACTGGTGACTAGTGACGTACTTCGTACTCGCAACTTATTACCTACTACCTATAACCAGTCACTAGTCACCAGTCGTTGGTCACCAGTTTTGTCCTAGGAATTCAAGAGTTTGTCGAAAAGTGTTATGCACGTGTTGTGAATGCAGTTTAAATTTTCGTATGTTAGTTAAGCTGTTTTGAATTAAATGCGGCTAACCACCGCGTTATTGACTTTTTTTTTAACCAAAACCAAAACCAAATGAAATTAAAACTACTGTTGGTGGCATTAGTCATGCTTTGTAGCAGCGTGATTATTGCCCAAGCCCGAAATGTCTCGGGGTCCGTTAAGGACAAGGCATCCGGAGAGTCTCTTCCCGGTGTTGCCGTTCAAGTTGAAAGTACAGGTAAAGGTGTTTTCACCGATCTTGAGGGAAAGTATTCAATCGAAGTAGAGAATGATCAAGCTGTTTTGATCTATTCTTTCGTTGGATATGAAACTCAAAAAGTCACTGTAGGCGCACAAACAACGATTGACATTTCTTTGGGAAATGCAAAAGATCTTGATGAAGTTGTAATAACTGCATTGAATATTCCTAGAGATAGAAAATCTGTTGGATATGCCACTCAACAAGTCGATGGCTCTGACGTTAACACAGCAAAGGAAGTAAACATCGTAAATTCTTTGCAAGGTAAAGTTGCTGGCGTACAAATTACAGGTTCATCGAATATGGGAGGTTCATCTCGAATTCTTATTCGAGGCGCAAAATCGATGACTGGAAATAACCAACCTCTGTTTGTGGTAGACGGTGTGCCTATTAATAATGCTAATTTTACTACCGCAGATCAGGAACGAGGCGCTCTTGGATATGACTATGGAAATGCTGTTCAGGATATCAATCCTAACGATATTGAAAGTGTTCAAGTACTTAAAGGTCCAGCAGCAGCGCTTTATGGATCGCGCGGTGCCAATGGTGTAATTCTTATCACCACCAAGAAAGGCAAAAGCGGTGGTGCAAAAAAGGCAATTGGTGTAACAGTAAATCAAACTTACGGTTTCGATAAAGTTTTTGTTCTTCCTGATTATCAAAACACCTACGGTGGTGGATATGCTTCAGAAGATGCTGATGGACTTTATGCTTCCGATATCTTCGAAGGATTGCGTTATAGCGATTTTTCATGTGACTGCAGCTGGGGTCCTAGATTGGACGGACAAAATGTTCTCCAATGGTACGCTTATGATCAAAAATATCATCCTGAATTGTATGGGAAAGCGACTCCATTTGAAGCACATCCAGATAATATAAAGGATTTCTTCAGAACGGGAACGACAAGTAATACAAACGTTTCTCTTGAGGGTGGAAGTGATCGCGGTGGCTTCCGTCTTTCGATGTCGAATATGCATCAGAAAGGTGTCTATGAAAATGCTAAAATGAATAGGAATACAGTTTCATTTAGTGGTACTCAACAGTTGAGCGATAAGCTTACTGCTGGTATTACAGCAAACTATGTGCGTACGAACACGAAAGGTCGTCCACAAACCGGTTATAGCAATATTGCTTCAAACTTTACACAATGGTGGCAACGTCAATTGGATATGGAAGAATTGCGTGATTATAAAAATCCAGATGGCAGTCAACGCTCTTGGAATCGTAACTCTGAAGACGACGCTTCCCCATTGTATTGGGATAATCCATTTTGGACTCTATATGAGAACTATGAAACAGACGTTCGTGAACGTATGTACGGTAACTTCAACTTGACATACAAAGTGAATGAAAATCTTTCCGTTATCGCAACAGCAATGACAGATTTTTACACTGACTTCCGTCAAGAGAGAAGAGCTGTAGGATCAGTTGAAGCAGCTTATTATTCAGAGAACAGAATTCGTTACTCTGAGAACAACTATGAATTGAAAGCTGTATACAGAAAACGCATTGGCAAAAACCATGACATTAGTGGTTTTGCTGGTATGAATAGATTGGATCGTAATACGGATCAATTCTTTGCTAAAACAAATGGTGGTTTAAACGTTCCAAGTTTTTATTCTTTGGATAACTCAATTTCTCCAATTAGCATCGATCCATACAAAACTCGCAAACGCATCAACTCAATGTTTGCTGGTCTTTCTTATGGATATAAAGGATTCCTTTATTTAGATGCAACAATTAGAAATGACTATTCATCAGCGCTTGTTGGAGACAATGCATCTTATGTATACCCATCGGTTTCATCAAGTTTCATTTTCACTGAAATTTGGAAAATTCCTTATATGGATTTCGGAAAAATTCGCGCTAGCTACGGTAAAATTGGTAATGATACTGATCCATACCGTACAGAGATTCGTCCTTCTGTAGGAACGAGTTTTGATGCTTCTGGTATGTTCTATATGCCGAATACATTGAATAATCCTAATTTGAGAAATGAATCTGTTTATACTTGGGAAGTAGGTGCTGAAATGAATTTCTTCATGGAGCGCGTGCATCTTGATGTTACCTACTACAATTCAACAACGAAAGACAACATCTTCGGTGTTGCTCAATCTGCAGCTTCTGGCTCTACATTCCGCGTTATCAATGCGGGTGAAATGCAAAACAAAGGTTGGGAAGTTGCAACACAATTTATTCCTGTGCGCACTGATGGTGGATTCGAACTTGGTTTCGGATTGAATTGGGCGCGTAACAGAAATGAGG
>JBIIBU010000052.1:0-9955 GCA_044239235.1 Flavobacteriales bacterium | reverse complement strand
TAATCAAATTGCTGTAGCCTCAATCATGAAAGTTTGGGCAATGCAAATGATTACTGATACATGGGGTGACGCTCCGTATAGCGAGGCTTGGAAAGGCTTTGCGAATACGCAGCCAAAGTATGATTCACAACGCGATATCTACATCGGATTGCTTGCTGAATTGAATGGCGCAATCGCTTTGATTAATGAAGGTGCAGATGGACCTACAGGCGACCTAGTCTATAGTGGAAATATGGGCGCTTGGAGAAAATTCGCAAACTCATTGAAAATGCGTATTGCTATGCGCATGTCTGATCGTGAATCTGCTATGGCATCAACTGCTATCAATGAGGCAATTGCTGATGGTATATTCACATCAAATGCGGATAATGCTGTCTTTAATTACCTAGCTTCTGTTCCAAATACGAATCTTTATTACTACAACCGCTATATCGATTCTCGTATCGATTACGCTGGAAGTAATATTCTAGTAGATCAATTGCTTGCACTTGAGGATCCTCGCATTTCTGCGTATGTCGATCAAAATTCAAGTGGAGAGTATGTAGGTGAAGTATATGGTCTTACAGATGCTGATGCTACTGCTACTGCAAATGCGGATATTTCTCAAAGAAGTTCAAGAATACTTGAGGCTGATGCTCCTGGTATTTATATGAGCTATGCTGAAACGCAATTCATCCTTGCAGAAGCTGCAGAAAGAGGATACATTGCTGGTAGTGCTTCCGATTATTATAATGCGGGAATCACTGCAAGTATGGATTACTGGCTCATTGAAGGTGTAGATACCGACGATGTTGCTGCTGCAACTGCTACCTATCTGGCGCGTCCTGATGTTGATTATGCTACTGTAATAGGCGGCGGTGCAACATGGAAGCAAGCTATTGGAAAACAAAAGTGGCTCGCTCTTTATATGCAAGGGTTCGAAGGATGGGCAGAGTATCGTCGTTTGGATTTTGGAATTCTTCAACTACCTGCGGGTGGAGTTCTTGAAGGTTCTGGAATTCCTCTTCGTATGATGTATCCTGTTGATGAACAAACATTAAATAGCGCTAACTATGGCGCTGCTGTAGGAAGCCAAGGTGCTGATTCCCACGACACACGTGTTTGGTGGGATGTGAACTAGTATTTGTGGGTTTTGATTGAATTATAAAAGCGTCCTGCCATTTGGCGGGACGCTTTTTTTATATTTGACTATGAAACCAATTATTCTATTGCTATTTCTCCTTTTTAGCATTTCTGCGTTTAGTCAAAATGAAATCCCGTATTACGTTCCTCTATTTGGAAAATTGAATGTGGATACTACAGAATGGGCATTGCCTAGGGCGGAGCCATTTGCGATGTATTACTTCATGAGCGATAGAGATGTTTATGGCAATTATTCGAATGTGGTTCACAAAGCGAGTGGATTGAAAGTTTTTTTCAGAAATGAATTTTTCTATGAGAATGAAGCCTACACCACGGATTACTTGCGCCGATTGCGTTCAGGTACAGAATTAACGAAGAATTTTCATCCCAAACTAAAGACTTATGAATATGACTGGCGCAAGGAAATTGGACTTGCCGGAGAAATCCATAAAGGAATTTTCTTTGTTGTTTCTACCAATGCGAGAATTTCAGATACTTTAAAGATACAAGCGCTCGAAGAATTAATGGGCGCGTTAAGTTTGATTGAGCCTGCTGAAATAGATAAAGTGATGGGATTTCCATTGAAAGGAAAGGACGCTATTCAATCATTTCGAACTAGATTGATAAAAGAATATATCAAGAATCAGTTAGTAGCAGTTAATTCTACTAATTATACAAAAATGACAGCCAATCCTTTAGATACTGTCTGGTTTGATGAGAATCTTTTTATTGAAAAGAGGTTTAATTTTTCTTATCAAAAAATGTGCGATATCAGACGCCATGATATCAATCGTGATTTTTCTGCAGAGGAATATTTGAATGTATTCTTTGGAGATGAAAAAGAGAATCCTTGTGCCATCGGAGGTCAAAAACGTTTTGCTGGTGAATGGCGTAATCACGAAACATTGGTTGTCCAAAAATATATTGCTGAAGATTATTCTAAAGCGTCCAAGTCACCAATCATATACAGCGATTATACTTTGGACGTGGATGGTTTTGCGTTGCTGTATAATGATAGCGCTTGGAATTTACTTTATGCCGAAAAAGGAAAAGATAAATCGGGTATTACAAAATGGATTACCTATGATCATAGCGGTACACGCGGATACGTAAATGATAATGGATCGAAAGGACAATTGCTAAACTCTAATTATTATGAGTCAGTAGTTTTCGGTAGACCGGTGGAGGACACTGAATCAATTGCGATTACTAGTTTCCCAAACAAAAAGAATGAAGCGGGAATTCGCTATCAAGCTCTTCCAATAGTTAGTGTAGTAAACACCAAATTGAAAAAACAAAAACTCACCAAATTCTCGAACCCTGCAAGCGCTAAGGATTTCAAAGTGATCATGTTGGTCGATAACGAATGGTCGAACTATCAAGAATTGGGCGACCAGGATTTTGGATATGATAATGCAGGTTGGGGACATTATTATCCAAATGTGCAAACTGCGGTAAGGAGAAAGGTATTATTGACGGCAAATCTAGTTTCAAAAGAGTATATGAGCGTAAACCAATTGGAGCAGAAGATGGCCAGTTATCCCATGTCTCAAAGATTAATTATAGGTCCAGTTATAGAGTCCGACTTGGATAAGGACGGCAACAAGGAAGCGTTCCGTGTTTTTATTTCAAATGGCGCAATCATTAACTACGAGATTTTCGAATATTCTAAATCAGGTTTGGTGAAAGTTGAATTGACAGATGTGTGGAAGCAAAATGTGAAAAAACATGCGTTTGTAGCCAACATGCTTTTACTTTCCAAAGACACCGCTTTCTATTCACCCTATGAAGAATTGCAAGTAATGGAAGTTGCAGGGGAAGATATTTATTGGGATGTTGATATTCCTGCACCTGTTGAAGTTGTTGAAGCACCAAGAGAAGAAGAGATTTTGTCATTTGCATCAGAATTGCCTGTTTACCCTGGTGGAACAGATGGAATGATGAAAGATCTTAATGCGAGTCTTGTATATCCTGAGATGGAAAAAGAGAATGGTATTCAAGGCAATGTTTATGTAGGCTTTGTTGTAGAAAAGGACGGAAGTATAACGAACGTTGAAGTGAAACGTGGTGTAAGCGGCGGACTAGGTCTTACAAAGGCCGCTGAAGCCGCGGTTAAAAAACTAAAGAAATTTGAAACCCCCGCAAAAAATAACGGCAAACCCGTAAGATATCAATACACCCTCCCCGTAAAATTTAAATTAGATTAATTAATTTTTTACATCAGCCATCAGCCCTGATCCCTCAGCCATGCGCGAAGCGCTATCCCGGGCATATAAACATAATCGGCTCTTGAACCGGATGTTCTAAATACCCATTGCTCCTCATGAGTTCTTCAATGATTTCGTTGGCTTTGAATTCATCGCCTGGTTCTAGATTAATTTGAATCATGATGATAGACATGCGTTGTACATAGTAATCACGAATTTTACCTGAAGATTTTAATTTATCAAGAAGTTTTTCTACTTCACCGATTTTATCGAGGTAGCCGAGATAACTAATTGTGATTTGACGCGAAATTCCAAAGCGAAATGGATGCGCCTCCGACCCTTCGACCATAGGTGATGCGTCTGATTTCTTTGAAAATCGAATCCTATCTTTTTCATCCTTGTGCTGAAAGACATGAACCATTGGTCCGTAGCCTGGGTTGTCATCACCTTTAAAACCTGGGCAAGCATTGTAACTTTCAAGGTATACGCCTCCAGTTTTTTCAGCTAATTCTTTTAGTGCTTCCAATGACATTTTAGACTTCCATACCATAGTCTTTCCATCGTATTTGCGCGTTGGGATTTTATTCGAATTATAGAAATAAGTATCCGTTGGTTTGAAAAGAAAAATTTCATTGGTCAAATACAAACTATCGTCTAAAACGGCGAAGTCGGGATGCTCCACACGGATGTGAAACTTTTCATAATTATGACGAGGAGGAGCTATTTTTTTGGTGGTGCAATATGCCTCTTGCATTCCCATGTAAGGAACACTTTTACAACTATCCATGGCTACACCGTTGTACCAAATTTTTGCACCTCTTATCGGTGTAGTTCTCTTTTCTTTTAGAATGATATAGGCTATGGAATCAACAAAATAGATTTGTGCGTTGGCGCAAATCGACACTATTAGCCCAAATGTTAAAAGTAGAAGTTGTCTTTTCATAATGCTTGTTACAGTTCAAATATAGTGAGGTTCATTTTCCTATCTTCGTGACATGAACAATCGGATGTTTGAGGTTTGATGTCTGATGGATGTTTTCTAATCACTTATAACCTACTACTTATAACTTACTGCTTACAACCTATGACTGTAAATGAGTATATAGAATCTCTTCCAGAGGACCGCAAGGCGGCGATGGAAGAACTGCGTAAGACTATTAATAGGAATATTCCCAAGGGTTTCCAGGAGACTATTTCTTATGGAATGATGGGATGGGTGGTGCCGCATTCAAAATATCCTGATGGCTATCATTGCGACCCGAAACTGCCGCTGCCGTTTCTTGCGGTTGCTTCGCAAAAAAACTTTATCGCGGTCTATCACATGGGCGTGTATGCTGATCCAAAATTATTGGAATGGTTTACTAGTGAATATCCAAATCACGCAAAGTCGAAGTTGGACATGGGCAAGAGTTGTATTCGATTTAAAAAGGTGAATGAGATTCCTTTGAAATTGATAGGAGAATTGATGTCGAAAATGACACCAGACCAATGGATATCAAAGTACGAGACCTTGTATAAAAACAAGTCAAAATGAAGAAACTATTGCTTGTCGCACTAAGTGCATTGTTTACACTTTCAATGGGTGCGCAATCGTCTATTGATTCGCTGATGCAAGTGCAAATGAAAAATTGTGCGGACATTGAATACAATGCTTCGACCCTCATTCCGCAATATGTTCTCATTAATGATTTAGATAAAGCTATTCAAGCCTACAACTTTTGGAAGTCCAATTGCGCAATGTCGGAGAATATGAAATTTGTAGGGATGATTCTTGACATCAAGAAATTTGGAAAGATTCAAGGGTATACCGATGAGCAATTGATGAGCATCCTTCTTTCGAGCGAGTACTTTCAAGATTTTCGTGATAGAAGAGGGTATTATTACGTGCCAGCCTCGGAAGAGAATATGGCCTCAGATGAAAGATTATTCAACTTCATTTTTGAGCAGGCGGAGTCGATGTCGTTGAGTGATTTTCAAGAGAATTCTCAAGAATATTATTTCGTGCAATTCGTGCGAGAGCAGCGCGAAGTGGCTGTAATGGAATTGAATAAGAATAAGAAGGATGTTCCTGAGATGTATAAATCATATACGCGCCGAGTGGGGGGCTTATTCAGAACAGGTTCGTCTGAAATGAGCCTCCGAGTTGGGATGTGGGCGCCACAGGGAAATGCGAGTAAATTAGGTATCAGCAGTACACTTGGATTTTCTGTTGGCGGATACACAGGAAGAAATGACATCCTAGAAGTTGCTTTTGATGCAAAAATGGGCACCACACCTTCAGATTCTGTTTATATCAGTTATAAAGATTCGGTGCAAACCACAGATTATATTTCTGGAATATATGTGGGAATGGAATACGATCGCAAATTGTGGTTGAGTAAAAATGGAAGAAACCGAATAGGTGTTCGGTTTGGTCTAGGCTATGATCATATCAATGTATTGCCTGAATATTTAAGAGGTGTCGGAGACAGCGATCCAAATGATAATACCAACAATGCACCGAGAAAGTATTTGCCTTCAATCAATGGTAACATCGGTTTGTCTTATCATTATCGCTTGAGTTACGTCACTTCAGTAGGAGTATTGGGAAGATATAATTACATGAACTATATCAATCGCAATGGATCATCATTAACAGGCTACGCTTACAGCGCCATGATCAATATCAATTTCTTCATGGACGGCGCTAATTACAGCGAAGCGAAGAAGCTTGGTTTTGTTTTTTAGGGCAGAGGGGAAAGGGTAGATTTTTTTTAATTCCTGATTTCGGATTCCGAATTCCTGATAAAGAACATTACTCTCTGTGAAACTCTTTTAAGCTCTTTTGTCTCTGTGGTTTTTTCTTCCACAGAGTTGAACAGAGCAAAACTGAGATTAACAGAGAAGATCCCCTTTTGAAATCATTTGGGTTCACTTGTGTGCATTTGTTTGCATTTGTGTTCACTTATTCATTGCCACACTGAGGAACTGTCTTACTGCCACACTGAATACAACACCGGCCGACTTGGCGCAGCATCGTTTACGAAAGGCGCGATTTGCATTTCTAGAAGATACAACCCGTCTTCGATTTCATTTTTTACAAAAACAAATTCTGAAATGGTGCAGTAGTGACGTGAGGCATCACCGTTTTTCCAAAATGCTTTGTGACCGGCTAATTTACCACCATCGTGCTCACGATCTACAGAAGGTAAATCAACGAGCAAATGCTGCACTCCGATTTCAGCTAAATAGGCCAAAGCATCTTCTTTCAAATAACAAAAATTACTATCTGAATAATTAGCGTTCAATTTAGATTCAACATTTGGTAACGTGCGAATAACAAGAGCTTCGGGAACGGCATTCATATTGATTCTATCTCGCAATTGCTGAACTGTAATAATCAAATCTCCAACTGCAGAAAAATCCTCAGCTTCGTTTCTTAGTTCTGGTGTAATGGAAATTACCTGTGCGGAAAAAAAGTATTTCTTCAGCAATTGACCTACAGACCTTGATACATCGGCAACATGCTCATAGCTTTCAGTGTGAGTGCCGTGTCCATGAGGATTAAACATGATGTTGCGGAAATTCACAGAACCGCCTTCGGCAACGCTACCAACAAATCCATCATCTACTACAGACCGAATGATCATTCGGTCGACATACCACGCTCGTGGTCCATCTGGACTGAGCGGAATGGAAATGTCTAGCGGCTTTGTCAAGTCTGCGGTGTATTCGGTTTGACCGATGTGAAATGTTGCTTTCATTGTTTAATCTTCTAGTAGAAATAAATCGGATGCCACTCTATCTGCTGAAAAAAATCCTACTTCGGAAAGTTTGATTTTGTCATTTTCTAAAATAGCAATTTCTGAATTGAAATAGGGAAGGAGTTCTTCTTCAAATTGTGTTTTTACATCAATACCAAATCGAGAATTGATGTAAGTTAAATCAATTCCTTTCGCGGTGCGTAATCCCGTCATGATGTATTCATTGTACATGTCGCGCTCACTCAATTTTTCCGATTCATGGTAGGCCTCGTTGAGTTCCATTTTTCGGATATAGAGAGAATTGTTGGAAATGTTCCATCGACGGGTATTTTTTCCATCAAAGGAATGAGCCGATGGTCCAATTCCCAAGTAAGGCAGTCCTTTCCAATAGGAAGTGTTGTGCTGCGAATGTTTTCCAGGTTTACCAAAATTGGAAACTTCGTAATGATCATAACCCGCGAGCGCGAGCTGTTCGATTAAATACAGATAATGATCACGAGCGATATCATCACCGGCAGGAATGATTTTTCCGCTTTTTTCCCATTTTCCAAAGGCTGTCTTCTCCTCAATGGTCATACAGTAGGCACTGATATGCGGAACTTCGAGCGCGAGCGCTTTATCTAAATTGCTTTTCCAAGCGTCTGTTGAAAGTCCGGGAATCGCATATATGAGATCAATCGTAATATTATCGAACCCTGCATCCTGAGCTGTTTTTACACTGTGTTCTGCGTCGCTTGCTTTATGCGCTCTATTCATCATCTCCAGATCTTCATCACGGAAACTTTGTATTCCTATGCTGAATCGATTAATCGGAGTGCTTCTTAAAGTGGCCACATGCGCTTTATTCAAATCATCAGGATTGGCCTCGAGTGTAATCTCGGTATTTGGGCTAATCTCGAAATTCGAATAAATGGTATCAAAAATAGCCATGAGCTCATCGTAGGAAAGGAGGCTAGGGGTGCCTCCTCCAAAATAGATTGTATCAATTTGCTTAGAATCCAGTTCTGATTTTCGCGATAGAATCTCCTTTCGCATAGAATTTATCATATCCGAGCGCTTATCCATCGAGGTGGAAAAGTGAAAGTCGCAATAATGACACGCTTTCTTGCAAAAAGGGATATGAATATAAATGCCCGACACAGCGCCAAAAATATTTAGCTTCGCGCTACAATCGACAAATATGTATCACGCTACCGTAAATAATCTGAGAACGTTCGACGTAGAACTGGATAATACAGCTGCAAATGGAACAGTAAATGGCAATGAGATCGCGTTGGATATCATTGAAGAATCAGGCCGTTTGCACATCCTTTGGAACAACCGTTCATTCAATGCTGAGATTGTAAGCATCGATAAAGCTGAGAAAATGGTAGTTGTTAAAGTCAATTCTACCCTCCACGAAGTGAAACTCAAAGACCGTTTCGATGATTTGCTCAAGAATCTGGGAATGGAGGGCGCAGGTCAAGCAAAAGTTAAAAATATCAAGGCTCCAATGCCCGGAATGGTGTTAAATATCCTCGTTGAAGATGGCGATACCGTTACCAAAGACCAGGCTGTGGTAATCCTCGAGGCCATGAAAATGGAAAATGTGATAAAAAGTCCCGTAGATGGCACTATTAAAAAAGTGGGTGTGACTAAGGGAGTTGCAGTGGAAAAGAATACTATTCTGATTGAATTCGCGTAGTACAAATCCCGCCCAACATCGCACTGTGTATAATAATTCTGCGCTGTTGATAAAGTTTGGGGGAGTTTTAGAATTTTGTGCAACGAAAAATAGTCTTTCTTAGTAAAAGAGAAAGACTATTAGATTGATTAATGAGAGCAACCCTATTGTTCATATTTATCTTGGTTTTTGGCCTGTATGGTCGAGCGCAAGATTGCACCCAGACGGCAGATAATATTCTCTGTGCTGAGGGTCAGCCCGTGGCAGATTCGATGATTACGAACCCCGTGGCTTTCGATTGTTTCAATTCAATTATGTCTTTTTATAGCACTTTCCACACAGGATCTCAAGGTGGTGGTTTTGCAACAATAAATGTTCTCCCAGGGGATTGCGATGATTTCACGGGGCCAAATGATCTGACTGTTATCGTGGCGCAAATACCTGCTGGAGCTGATCCTTGCAATCCAGTGACGTATACGAATATTTCCCCTTGTGAATCGAGCAATGTGGAATTTGACTTTACTGTCTCCAATCTTGAGGCAAATGCTGATTACGTGGTTATTTTGGGAACGATGCACGATCCGATTTACGGTCCATGTGAATTTGAACTTTCTATTAGCGGAACAGCGGTCGATATTTCAACCACCACAGCGCCTTTCTTGGTATACCTCGGCGGTAGTTCACAATTGGAAGCATTCAATGCGACCTCTTATGTGTGGACCCCTTCCGATTATTTGAGCGATGCAACCATTAG
The DNA here is from genome assembly GCA_044239235.1 of Flavobacteriales bacterium. GTDB lineage: Bacteria > Bacteroidota > Bacteroidia > Flavobacteriales_D > Sanyastnellaceae > JAIXWP01. The sequence goes on along the minus strand of JBIIBU010000052.1, from coordinate 466 downwards.
CAATCCTGTTTCCACACCGGAGGTGACAACAACATATACTGCTACAGGAACAATCGGAACATGCCAAGTCACGGGTGAGGCAACAGTGACTGTAGGGCCTCCAATTATCATCTACGATGCATTTACCCCAAATGCAGACAATATCAATGATTTTTGGACCATCTTGGGAATGGAACGATTTGAATCTTCTCTTGTGACGGTTTATGATCGATGGGGCCAACAGGTTTTCAAGTCTACAGGCTATGCAAAACCGTGGGATGGCACCAATAAAGGGAAGGCATTGCCAATGGGTGCTTATTATTATGTAATCGAGCTCAATTCGCTTGAAGTAAATATTCCTCCTGTAACTGGCGTAATCTCAATTGTCAAATGAAATCAAAAGCACTACTTCTTATAGTTGCTGTGCTCTTGATTAGCACATTGAGCAAAGCACAACAACTGCCTCAGTTTACTTATTTCACGTATA